>VGRW01000007.1 GCA_016875225.1 Deltaproteobacteria bacterium | reverse complement strand
GGTCGGGGCGAATCCTGGTGCAGATGCCGGGCGCGGTCGACGCCGCCGGCGCGCGCAAGGTGCTCGAGTCGACCACCTTCCTGCAGTTCAAGGAGGTGCTCGACGCCGCGCCCAGCCGCGAGCTTCTCACGGCCAAGCTCCCCGGGGGAGCGGTGCCCGACGATCAGGAGATCGTGCTGGCCGTGGGGCGGGACGGGCAGGAGACCGAGGCGCTGCTGGTGCCGAAGAAGGCGATCCTGACCGGCGACATGCTCGACGACGCGCGGCTCGACTTCGACCGCCGCAACCGCCCGCTGATCACCTTCCAGTGGAACAGCGAGGGCACGGGGATCTTCCGCGAGTTCACCGCCGCGCACATCGGCGATCGGCTCGCGGCGATCATCGACGACCGCGTGATCACTGCGCCGGTGATCCAGGGCAAGATCGGCCGCAACGGCCAGATCACCGGCGACTTCACGCGCGAGGAGGCCGCGAACACGGCGGTGCAGCTGCGCTCCGGCGCGCTGCCGATCCCGCTCGTGATCGAGGAGGAGCGCACCGTCGGTCCGGCGCTCGGTGCGGACTCGATCCGGCAGGGCCTGCAGGCGACGCTGCTCGGCTTCGCGCTGGTCTTCGTGTTCATGGCCATCTACTACAGCGCCTCGGGCATGTTCGCGAACGCCGCGCTGATCGTGAACGTGCTGATCATCCTGGGGCTGATGAGCCTGGCACGCGCGACGCTCACGCTGCCGGGAATCGCCGGCGTGGTGCTCACGGTTGGCATGGCCGTCGACGCGAACGTGATCATCTTCGAGCGCATCCGCGAGGAGCTTCGCTCCGGCAAGAACACGCGCGCCGCGATCCAGGCCGGCTTCAACCGCTCGTTCTGGACCATCTTCGACTCGAACCTGACCACGCTGCTCACGGCGGTGATCCTGCTCGTCTTCGGCCGCGGGCCGGTGCAGGGCTTCGGCGTCGTGCTCTCGATCGGGCTCACCGCCAGCATGTTCACCGCGCTCGTGGTCACGCGTGCGCTGCTCGACTACTTCTACGGCGATTCGAACGCCAAGACGCTGAGGATCTGATGGAGTTCTTCAAGTCCGGCACGCGCATCGACTTCGTCGCGAAGATGCCGCTCTGCCTGGTGATCTCGGCCGTGCTCGTGGTCGCTTCCTGGGCGCTCATGCTCACGAAGGGCTTCAACTTCGGGATCGACTTCGCCGGCGGCACGCTCGTGGAGGTGCAGCTCGGCGAGGCGTCCGGAGACGCGGACGAAGGGCGTGTGAGAGGCGCGCTCGGCGAGCTCGGTTTCAACGACGGTTCGATCGTGCGCGTCGGCGCGCCCGAGGAGCGGACGTTCCGCATCAACCTGCCGGCGTCCCAGGAAGAGGACCGCGATCTCTCGCTCAAGATCGTCTCCGGGCTCTCGGAGAAGCTCGGCGCTCCCGTCGAGGTGCGCAGTGTCGAGTCGATCGGCCCGCGCGTCGGCGGCGAGCTGCGCCGCACCGCGCTCCAGGCGATCCTGCTGTCCTGGATCGGGATCCTCCTCTACATCTGGTTCCGCTTCGAGTGGCAGTACGCGCCCGGCGCGGTGGTGGCGCTGGTGCACGACATCTCGATCACCGCCGGGCTCTTCTCGCTCTTCGGCTGGGAGTTCGACCTGCAGGTGCTCGCGGCGCTGCTCGTGATCATCGGCTACTCGATCAACGACACGATCGTGATCTACGACCGGATCCGCGAGACGGTGTCCGTGCGCGGAACCAGCGAGCTCGAGTCGGTCGTGAACGAGGCGACCAACGGAACGCTCTCGCGCACGATCCTGACCTCGGGCCTGACGCAGCTCGCGGTGGTCGCGATCCTGGTGCTGGGCGGCCCGGTGCTGCGCGGCTTCTCGCTCGCGCTCTTCATCGGGATCATCGTCGGAACGTACTCGTCGATCTTCATCGCGAGCGCGCTGCTGATCCGGCTCTCGCGCCGCTACGGACACCCGGCTCCGGCGAAGACCGGCGCGAAGGCGCGCGCCTCGAGCTAGCGGGCGACCGGCCGCTCAGCCGAGCTTCGGGCTTCCGGGCGCGGGGGCCGCGCCGGGCGCGAGGTCGGGCCGCTTCTCGGCCGGCCGCGTCTGCGCCGGCGCGCCGCCTTCCTTCATCGTGATCGCGCCGTTGATGATGGCGCCTTCCGCGACGGTCAGGCGCGGCGCGATCAGGTCGCCGAGGATGCGGCCGGTCTCGCGCACCTCGATCCGCTCGCTGGCGACGACGTTCCCCGAGACCTTCCCGACCACGGTGACCTGCTTCGCCGAAACCTCTCCCTGGACGTCCCCGTTGGGGCCGATCGTCAGGTGGTGGTTGCGCAGCGAGACGCGACCCTCGACGCGGCCCTCGAGGATCGTGTCCTCGTCGCCGACGACGTCGCCCTTGATGCTGATCGACTTGCCGATGTTCGCCATCTCGATTCCCCCCGGGTGTCGGCGCTCGCCGGAACCGAGCGGTCCCGCGGGCGGCGTGTAGCTGGGCATTCTGGTCGGCTCGGGTCTCTGCTCCGGAGCGTCGGCTTCGCCCTTGTTCTTCCACAACGCCATGGTCACTCCTGCACGTTGCCGCGCGGCCGGCGTCGCCGTCGGTGAGTGGGCTCACACGCGCGCGCCACTCCTCTGGCCGCCCGCAGAGTAGCCCCGCGCGCAGGCGCCTGACAACCGCCGGGGTCCTGGCCCCTCAGAACTCCTCGACGCCGCGGCTGCGCTCGTCCACCACGTCGATGCCGAGCTTCTCGAGCAACGTTCCCTGCGCGCGCTCGAGCGCGGCGATCGCGGTGCGGTAGACCTGCAGCGCGCGGATCTCGTTCGACTCGGCCAGGCGCAGATCCTCTTCGTAGTCGAGCACCGTGTGCGGCGTCGAATCGCCGAGCCGCAGTCGCTCCTGCTCGGCGCGGAGCGTCTCTTCGGAGGCGATCCGCGCGCGCTGGGACGCCTTCACTCCGTCGATCGCGCTCTTCAGGTCGCGCACCGAGTTGCGCACGTCGACGGTGACGTTCTGCTCCTGGATGCGCAGGTTCGTCTTCGCGCGCCGCAGCAGGATCTTGCTCTGCACGTGGCGGGCGTCGAGCGTGTCGTTGCCGATCGGCACCACCAGATTCGCGCCGACGCCCCAGCTGTGCGCGCCACTGGCGTCGAAGAAATCGTTGTCCGCGCCCCAGCGACCGCTGGGGAAGCCGAAATCGTCCTGCGTCACCGGGATCGGATCGAACACGCCGGGCGTGGTCGGGTCGTCGCGGAAGCCGAGCGGCGTCCCGGGCGCGATCTTCTGGCTCCCGGACAGCCCGTTGTTCGTGTACGAGCCGACCACGTTGAGCTCGGGGAGCTTCTGGTTCCAGGCGTAGCGCTCGTCGAGCCCTGCGTTCTCGACGGCCTTCTGCGCCGCGATCAGCTCGGGCCGGAGCGCGCGGGCCCGCTCCAGCGCGACCTCCGCGTTCACCTCGTAGGGGACGAAGGTCGGCTCCTCGGTGCGGATCCGCGTCGAGGTGTAGTCGCCGATCTGCGGCGCGAGGATCGCCGTCAGCAGCCGGTCCTGCGCGGACTGCGCCTCGTTCGCGCGCACGATCCGGTCGAACTCGCGCTGCGCCAGACCGGCCTCGGCCTCGGTCACCCGCACCTTCGAGACCACGCCGACCTGGTACTGCACCTTCGTCTGCTCCAGCAGGTCGTTCGCCGTTTCGACGCTCTTCTCGGCGGCGGCTTCGAGAGCGCGCGTGGCGGCCAGGGCCCAGTAGGCCGCCTCTACCAGCGCGACCGAGTCGGTGAGACGCGCGCGGAAGTTCTCGTCGGTGATGTCCTGCGTCACGCGGCTGCGGCGGACCAGCAGGTCGGGCGTGCTCCAGTACAGGTTGCGCAGCAGCGGCATCGCAAGCTCGCTGCGCCAGACGGCGGTGTACTGCTTGTCGAGCGCGTAGAAGCCGGAGTCGGAGCTCAAGAGCTGCATCGTGTAGCCGCTCGAATACGAGAAGCCCCAGGGCAGGATGCCGCGCAGGCCCGCGTTGTAGACGTAGTAGTCGTCGGTGGTCTGGTTGCCCTGCGTGCCGAAGAAGCTCTGCACGGAGCTCGCTACCGGAGTCTCGACGTGCTGCCGGTCGTAGAGCGCGACGATGTTCGGGTCGAACGCGCCCCAGGTCTCGCGCACCCGCTCGCGCGCCAGTGCGGGGTCGAGCCGCTCGACCTGCAACCCGAGGTTGTATTCCAGCGACAGCGCCACGGCCTCCGGGAGCGTGATCAGGCGATCCTGCCCGAGAACCTCGCCGGCGGCCGGCGCCTGGGCGCGAGCGCCGATCGAGAGAGCGAGCAAGCAGAGCAACGTGAGAAGGGTCCGCATCATTTTGGCTCCGTCGCGCCGACCCCGTGAAGGAAGAAGTCGACGATGGCTTCGGCGTCCGCCTGGACGCTCGTTCGGGAAGGCTCGCGCAGGCGCTCGAGGATCGCGCCGCGCATGGATTCGACCAGGAAGCGCGAGGCGCGCCGCGGATCGCAGGCGCGAAGCTCGCCGCTGCGCGTTCCCTGCTCGATCACGCCCGCCACGAAGCTCACCAGGCGCTCGAGATTCCTCTCGAGCGTCGCCGCGAGAAGCGGCGGGCTCTCCGGAGCGAGCAGGCGCTGCTCCTGCAGCGCGCGGAAGATCGCCTGGTTTGCGCTGGAGTGCTCGAGTCCGGCCCGCAGCAGCGCCGCGAGCTTGCCCTCCGCGCTTCGCTCCCGCGACGCGGCGGCGCGCGCGCGCTCCAGCATGACCGCGAAGCCGTGCTCGGCGACGTGGGCGAGAAGCTCTTCCTTGTTTCGGAAGTACAGGTAGATCGTGCCCTTCGCGACGCCCGCCTCGTGCGCGATCCGCTCCATCGACGCGTCCGCGAAGCCGAGCTCCGCGATCACGCGGCGCGCGGCCTGCACGATCTCGTCGGTGCGGAAGTCCTTCAGGACCTCCTCTTTGGTTCGACCCAATCGGGTCTGAGGCATCGTCGGTCTCGAGGTGGGGAGTCAGTCGTTTGAAACGCCGTCCAGCAGACTGAACGTCCGGTCATCACCTTACGTCCGCACGCAAACTCGTTGCAAGTGCGCGGCGGAACCCGTTGTCGGGCCCGCAGATGATAGAGTGGCGACGAGTCTCGCTCGGAACCCGGATCGGGGGGCAGATTGGCCACAGCCGTGCGGAAGTGGGTCGCGAAGGTCGGGGCGCTCGCGGTCTATCCGGGCCACGGCGTGACCCGGATCGAGGCGCTGCAGATCCGCGAGATCGGCGGCCAGAAGCTCGAGTTCCTGGTGCTGCGCAAGCTCGACGACGAGAGCCGGATCCTGATCCCGCGCGACCGGATCACCGAGGTCGGGCTCCGCCCGCCGATCGAGCGCGTCGAGGCCGAGCGCGTCTGGAAGATCCTGAAGGAGCGCAAGCGCACGAAGGCGCGCGTCGGCATCGCCTGGAGCCGCCAGTTCCGCGAGCTACAGGACAAGCTGAAGGTCGGCACGATCTTCGAGACCGCCGAGGTGCTGCGCGACCTGCTGCGCCTGCGGCACACCAAGGAGCTGAGCTTCGGCGAGCGCAAGCTGCTCGAGAACGCGCGCTCACTGCTCGTGCAGGAGCTCGCCGCCGCCGAGGACGTCGGCACCGAAGAGGTCGAGGCGTCGATCCGCGCCGCGGTGAAGTAGCGGCGAGGGGGCCGATCGACGCGCCGAGCGTCTAGGCGCGGAGAAGGCGACGTGTTCCAATCGCGCGGAGATGCGCGCAGCCACACTGCTGCTCCTGGCTCTGATTCTCGCTCCGGTCGTCGCGATGGCGGACGCCGACGGCGACGGGATCGAGGACGCGCTCGACAACTGTCCGTACGCCGCGAACATCGACCAGGCCGATGCCGGTGGGCCGCTCTTCGCCGCACCCGATGGAATCGGCGACGTCTGCCAGTGCGGCGACGTGGCCGGCGACGGCCGGCCCGACCTGCTCGACGTCGTGCTCTACCGGCGCGCGCTCGAGAAGCTTGCGCCGGGACTTCCCGCGTTCGAGAAGTGCGACGTCGCCCCGCCCGCGGGGGAGTGCGACGCCAGCGACCTCGCCCGGCTGCGCGACGCGATCGCGGGCATCGCGCCCGGGATCGAGCCGCTCTGCACCCCTGCGGTGCCGCCTTCGAGCGTCTGCGGGAACGGCGTGGTCGAGCCGCCCGAGGTCTGCGATGGCGCCGACCTCGACGGCGAGAGCTGCGTCTCGCTCGGGTATCTCTCCGGCTCGCTCGCCTGCACCGGCGCCTGCGGCTTCGACACCTCTGCGTGTACACCGTTCGGCCAGGTCGGTGACGCGTGCACGACTTCGGGGCAGTGCACCGGCGGTCTGCCCTGCGTCGACGGCGTCTGCTGCACGAGCGCCTGCGGCGCCACCTGCGCGCGCTGCGACCTGCCGGGTCTGGAGGGGACCTGCGCATATCTCGCAGCGGGCGCGGATCCGGACGCAGAGTGCGCGGGGGTCTCGTGCTCCGGATGGTACGCGGGCTGGAGTGCCAGCCAGTGTCTCGCCGCGGCCGATGCGTCCGCGGCGCTCGTGGGCTGCAACGGCGCCGGGGCGTGCCAGTCCGCAGGCCAGCTCTGCCCGAGCCAGCCCGGCGGATCGGTGGCGTCGAGCTGCGATCCGACCTGCCAGGTACCGGCGGGCGGCACGTGCGTCGGGACGACGGCCGGCTCCTGCAGCAACGTGAATCCGGGCACGCAGACCTGCGGCGTCGGCGCCTGCACGCGAACCGTGAACCAGTGCCAGAACGGCGCGCCACTCACGTGCGTTCCCGGCACGCCGACGGCCGAGACCTGCAACGACGTCGACGACGACTGCAACGGCACGAGCGACGACGGCGCATTCGCGGACGCGCTGGAGCCGAACGCGAGCTGCGCAGCGCCGCGGCTCATTGCAGGGGTCGGCAGCGACCAATCGTCCGCGCTGTCGACCGCGACGGTTTTCTCGTCGGGTGACGTCGACGTCTACCGCATCGACGCCACCGAGACCGACTCGTCCTGCGGGTGCTGCGCCTTCTGCACCGACGAGGACTACCAGTTCCGCGTCTCGCTCGCCGTCCCGGCAGGCGCGGGCTCCTACCAGCTCTGCGCGAGCCTGGGAACGTGCGGCGTGCCTGGCGGGAACTGCCTCACCGTGCCGGCGGGAACGAGCCAGATGATCAGCTGGAATCTCGACGGCGCCTGCGGCGCCGGAACCGATGCCTACGTGTTCTACGTGTCGGTCCGCGGAGCGAGCGCACCCGGCTACGAGTGCCGGCCCTACACGCTGAGCTACACGTTCGACGCGGGTCTCTGCTTCTAGAAGCGGTCTCACGCGGCGGCGTGCGCGAGCAGCGAGCGCGCGATCGAGACGCGCTGGATCTCGGAGGTGCCCTCGACCACGGTGAACACGCGCGCCATGCGGTAGATGCGCTCGAGCCCGGTCTCGCGCAGGCAGCCGGCGCCGCCGTGGATCTGCATCGCCTCCCAGGCGGCGCGGTTCACCATCTCGGAGCAGAAGAGCTTCGTCATCGAGGCCTCGCGGCGCAGGTCCTGGCCGTGATCGCGAAGCCAGGCCGAGCGCAGGATCATCTGCTCGGCGGCGAAGAGCTCGGTCGCCATGTCGGCGAGCTTGATCTGGATCGCCTGGAAGCTTCCGATCGGCGCGCCGAACTGCCGCCGCTGTCCTGCGTAGTGACTGCTCCGTTCCAGCAGGTGGCGAGTCACTCCGGCCATCCACGCCGAGGTGCGCACGCGATTGCCGTTGATCCAGTCCATCGCGAGCCGGAGCCCCTGGCCCTCGCCGCCGAGCACGTTCGCCGCCGGGACCTCGCAGCCCTCGAAGCTGATCTCGGCCTGGTAGCCCTTGAAGCCCACGCAGTCGTGCGTGCGGCTCACCCGGAAGCCCGGCGTGTCGGCGGGGACCAGGAAGCAGGTCACGCCGCGCGCGCCCGCCCCCGGGTCGGTCACCGCGAAGACCATCGCGAAGTCCGCCTGCGCCGCGTTCGAGATGATGTTCTTCACGCCGTCGAGCACGTAGCGGTCGCCGCGCCGCTCCGCGCGCGTGCGCAAGGCCGCCACGTCCGAGCCCGCCTCGGCCTCGGATAGCGCGAAGCAGGTGGTGACGTCGCCGGCCACGAGCGGCGCGAGGAAGCGCCGCCGCTGCTCCTGGTTGCAGGCGAGCAGCATGGAGGTCGGCCCTCCGTTTCCGCCGAGCAGATCCTCGAAGAAGAGCGTGTCGAGCGAGTGCGCGGTCATCTCGAGCCGGCAGCGCACCTCGAAGGGCAGCCCGGCTCCGCCGACCTCGACGGGCATGTCGATGGCGTAGAGGCCGAGCTCTCGCGAGCGGCGCCGGACCTGCCGGCGCAGGTCCTTCGGCGGCGGCGTGTCCCAGTCCAGACCGTGCGTGCGCTCGAGCGGAAGCACGTCCTCGCGCACGAAGCGCGTGAGGGTCTTCTCGAGCAGCTCGACCTCCTCGCTGATCTGTTCGCTCGACTCGGCCATCTCATCTCTCCTTGGCTCTGCCGCGGGCGCGGCGTTTCCGGGACGGCTCTCGTCCCGCTGGGGTGCGGCGTGCGGGGGCAGGGGGCTCGCTGCGCAGCCACGCGAGCGAGGCTTCGATCAGCATCTCGGCGATGCGCGCCTCCGCCGCCTCGGACTCGAAGTGGAGCAGGCGGATCATGGTCAGCGTGAAGCCTATCCCGTCCAGCGCCCAGCCCGCCGCCTCGGCGTCGACGTCGGCGCGGATCGAGCCCTCGCGCTGGCCGCGCCGGACCAGGTCCGCGAAGAAGCGCACGTACTGCTCGTGGTTCTCGCGCAGACAGCGCGCGATCTCGGGATCGTCGCACTCCGCCAGCGCCTGGAACTGGATCTTCGAGTCGTCCGCGTGGTCGCGCAGGCCGGCCAGGTAGACCGAGCCGGCGCGCTCCAGCAGCGCGAGCGCGTCTCGCGGCTCGCCGGCGCCGGCCTCCTGCCAGCGGCCGAGGATGCGCTCGCGGATGCGTTCCAAGATGCGCAGGAACAGCGCCTTCTTGCTGGCGAAGTGGGCGTAGATCGTCGGCTCGGTGATGCCGGCCGCCGCGGCGATCTGCGCCGTGCTGCAGAGGCGGTAGTTGCCGCGCGCGAACACCTCGCTCGCAGCGTGCAGGATCTGTCGCTCGCGCTCGGCGGCGGGCAGGCGGGTGCGGGCGGCTCTGCGGGATCGCGGCAACGGGAGCTCCTCGGCTCTATCTAGTGAGCACTAGCTAGCATCGGGTCCGATCCCGCGTCAAGCGTCGCGGCCGACGGCGGCCGGAGGGGCCGCGGCCACTCGGCACCACGCTATAGTGCCCGGATGCGCGCGCTGGCCGTTCTGCTCGCCGCGGGGCAGGGCACTCGTCTGGGACAGGAGCTTCCGAAGGCGCTCGTGCGCCTGCGCGGGCGCTCGCTGTACGAGTGGAGCGAGTCCGCGCTGCTGGCTTGCGCGGAGGTCGAGGCGATCCAGCCAGTGCTGCCGGCGGGCCTGCTCTCGGCGCTCGATTCGACCGAGCCGCGCCGGCTCGCCCCCGTCGAGGGCGGGGCGCGTCGTCAGGACTCGGTCCTGCGCGGGCTCGAGGCGGGGGTGGCCGCGCGGCCGCACCTGGAATGGGTGCTGGTGCACGACTCCGCGCGCTGCATGGTCGAGCCCGACGACGCGAGTGCGGTGCTGCGCGCGGCGCAGGCGACCGGCGCGGCGCTTCCGATCGTGCCGGCGAGCGACACGCCGAAGTGGCTGGCCGAGTCCGGCGGTCGCGTCGAGCGCACGCTCGAGCGCGCGCGGCTCGGCATGGCGCAGACGCCGCAGGCGTTCCGCGTCGAGGTCCTGCGCGAGGCGCTCGACAAGGCGGCGCGCGATGGTTTCGAGGGCACGGACTGCGCGTCGCTGGTCGAGCGGCTCGGCGTCGAGGTGCGCGTCTGCGCCGGGCGCGTCGAGAACTTCAAGGTGACGCACCCGGATGACCTGCCGCGCGCCGAGGCGCTGCTCGCGCGGCGGGCGGGCGCGTGATGCGCATCGGTCAGGGCTACGACGTGCACGCGCTCGTGGCGGGCCGCGCGCTCGTGCTCGGCGGCGTGCGCATTCCCCACGCGCGCGGCCTCGCGGGGCATTCGGACGCCGACGTGCTCGCGCACGCGGTCGGCGACGCGCTGCTCGGGGCGCTGGGCGAGGGCGACCTCGGCACGCACTTCCCGTCCTCGGACGCGCGCTGGAAGGACGCCTCGGGCGCGCTGCTTCTGGGGGAGATCCTGCAGCGCGTCGCGCGGGCGGGCTTCGGCGTCGCGAACGTCGATGCCACGATCGTCGCGCGGGAGCCGCGGCTCGCCCCGCACCAGGCGCAGATCCGCGAGGGCCTGGCCAAGCTTCTCGGCGTCGAGGCCACGCGCGTGAACGTGAAGCTCAAGAGCACCGACGGTCTGGGCGCGATCGGCCGCGGCGAGGGCATCGCCGCGCAGGCGGTCGTGCTGCTCGAGCGCGTGGGCGCATGAGCGAGCTGCGCCTCTACGACACGCTCTCGCGGAGCAAGCAGCGGCTGGCTCCGCTCGAGCCGCCGCTCGTGCGCGTCTACAGCTGCGGACCGACCGTCTACGCGCGCCAGCACCTGGGCAACCTGCGCACCTACGTCTTCGCGGACCTTCTGAATCGCAGCTTGCGCTTCTTCGGCTTCGAGGTGCGCCACGTCATCAACATCACCGACGTCGGGCATCTGGTGAGCGACGCCGACAGCGGCGACGACAAGCTCGAGAAGGCGGCGCGCGAGCAGAAGCGCTCCGCCTGGGAGATCGCCGCACACTGGACGCGCGTCTTCCAGGCCGACCTCGCGCGGCTGCACTGCCGTCCCCCCGACGTCTGGTGCCGCGCGACCGACCACATCGCCGAGCAGATCGAGATGATCCGATTGCTCGAGGCGAAGGGCTTCACCTACCGCGTCTCCGACGGGATCTACTTCGACGTCTCGAAGGATCCGCACTACGGCGAGCTCGCGCGGCTGGATCTGGCCGCGCAGGCGACCGGCGAGCGGATCGGCGGCGCGCTCGAGAAGCGCAACGCCGCCGACTTCGCGCTCTGGAAGCTCTCGGCCGCGGACGGCCCGCGCCGCGAGATGGAGTGGGACAGCCCCTGGGGCCGAGGCTTTCCCGGCTGGCACATCGAGTGCTCGGCGATGAGCGTCGCGCACCTGGGCCCGCGCTTCGACATCCACACCGGCGGCTCGGACCACATCCCCGTGCACCACACCAACGAGATCGCGCAGACCGAGAACGCGCTCGGCGTGCGCCCGTGGGTGCGGATCTGGATGCACGGCGGTTGGCTGATGAGCGACCGCGCGAAGATCTCGAAGTCGACCGGCGGCAGCGTGCTCAACCTGGACGAGCTCGTCGCGCAGGGCTTCGACCCGCTCGCGTTCCGCTACTTCCTGCTCTCCGGCCATTACCGGCAGCAGCTCAGCTACTCCGACGAGGCGATGCGCGGCGCGCAGACCGCCTGGCGCCGGCTCGTGCGCCACGCGGAGGAGCTCGCGAACGAGACGGCGGATTTCGGCGCCGAGGTCGCGAGCGAGCTCCGCGTGCGCTTCCGCGCCGAGCTCGCCGACGACCTGAACGCCCCGCGCGCGCTCGCCGTGGTCTGGGAGGCGCTGCGCAGCGATGCGCTCGGAGGCCGCCACAAGTACGAGCTGCTGCGCGAGTGGGACACGGTGCTCGCGATCGGCCTCGCGGAAGCGCGCGCGGAGCACGTCGAGAGCGACGCCGAGCTCGACGCGCTCGCGCGCGAGCGAGACGAGGCGCGCGCGGCGAAGAACTGGAAGCGCGCCGACGAGATCCGCGACCTGTTCAAGGCGCGCGGCATCAGAATCGAGGATTCACCGCAGGGGAGTCGCTGGCGCCGTGCCTGATTTCCAGATGATCTCCGACTACGAGCCGCTCGGCGACCAGCCGCGCGCGATCGCGGAGCTCGTCGACGGGGCCTGGCGCGGGCTCTCGCACCAGACGCTGCTCGGGATCACCGGGAGCGGCAAGACCGCGACCATGTCGTGGGTGATCGAGAAGCTGAACCGCCCGGCGCTGATCATGGCGCCGAACAAGACGCTCGCGGCGCAGCTCTACGGCGAGTTCAAGAAGCTCTTCCCCAACAACGCGGTCGAGTACTTCGTCTCGTACTACGACTACTACCAGCCCGAAGCCTACCTGCCGACCACCGACACCTTCATCGAGAAGGACTCGTCGATCAACGACGAGATCGACAAGCTGCGCCACTCCGCGACGCGCTCGGTGCTCTCGCGCCGCGACGTGATCGTGGTGGCCAGCGTCTCGTGCATCTACGGGCTGGGCTCGCCCGAGACGTACGGGAAGATGCACGCCTTCGTCGAGCAGGGGCAGACTCTGAATCGCGACGACTTCACGCGCAAGCTCGTCGACATGCTCTACGACCGCAACGACTTCGACTTCCACCGCGGCACGTTCCGCGTGCGCGGCGACGTGGTCGAGGTGTTCCCCGCCTACGAGGACGAGCGCGCGATCCGGATCGAGTTCTTCGGCGACCAGGTGGACCAGATCTCCGAGATCGACCCGCTGCGCGCGCTGGTCCTGGGTCGGCCGCGCCGGGCGATGATCTACCCGAACAGCCACTACGTGCAGACTCCGGAGCGGCTGAAACAGGCGATCGAGGGAATCCGCGCCGAGTTGGACACACGGCTCTCGTTCTTCAAGCGCGAGAGCAAGCTGCTCGAGGCGCAGCGCATCGAGCAGCGCACGATGTACGACATCGAGATGCTCTCCGAGATGGGCTTCTGCCACGGGGTCGAGAACTACTCGCGCTGGCTCGACGGCCGCGTCGAGAACCAGCCGCCCTACACGCTGATCGACTACTTCCCAGAGGACTTCCTCTGCTTCGTCGACGAGAGCCACGTCACCGTGCCGCAGATCGGCGGCATGTACCGCGGCGACCGGCGCCGCAAGGAGACGCTGGTGGACTACGGCTTCCGGCTGCCGTCCGCGCTCGACAACCGCCCGCTGCGCTTCGAGGAGTGGGAGCAGCGCGTGGGGCAGACGGTCTTCGTCTCGGCCACGCCCGCCGAGTACGAGCTCGAGAAGAGCGGCGGAATCGTCGTCGAGCAGATCATCCGGCCGACCGGCCTGATCGATCCCGAGGTCGAGATCCGCTCGGCGAAGAACCAGGTCGAGGATCTGCTGGCCGAGATCCGCAAGCGCGTCGAGCTCGGCGATCGCGTGCTGGTCACCACGCTCACCAAGCGCATGGCCGAGGAGCTCACGACCTACTACGAAGAGGTCGGCGTGCGGGTGCGCTACCTGCACTCCGAGGTTCCGACGATCGAGCGCACCGAGATCCTGCGCGACCTGCGAAACGGCGAGTTCGACGTGCTGGTCGGGATCAACCTGCTGCGCGAGGGCCTGAACCTGCCCGAGGTGTCGCTGGTCGCGATCCTCGATGCCGACAAAGAGGGCTTCCTGCGCTCCGCGCGCTCGCTGATCCAGACCATGGGCCGCGCGGCGCGAAACGTGCGCGGCAAGGTGCTGCTCTACGCCGACGTCGAGACAGACTCGATCCGCGCGTCGGTCGCGGAGACGAACCGCAGACGCGAGGTGCAGCGCGAGTACAACCGCGCCCACGGCATCACCCCGCGCACCGTGGAGAGCTCGATCACCTCGCTCGCCGAGAGCCTGTACGAGGCGGACTACGTGACGGTGCCGAAGGCGGCCGACCTGGACCTGGGCCCGGAGGAGCTCGCGTCGCTGGTGAAGAAGCTCCGCGCCGAGATGCGCGCGGCGGCCGAGGACCTCGACTTCGAGCGCGCGGCGGAGCTGCGCGACCGCGTGAAGGAGCTCGAAGAGGGCGCTCTGCTCGCCGGTTACGAGGCCTCGCCGCGGGTCGCCCGCGCGCCGAAGGCGAAGGGGCGCGGAGGGCGAGGGCGGCCTTGAGCGCGCTCGAGGAGCGCGTCGCGGCACTTCCGCTCGAGCCGGGCGTGTACCTGTTCAAGGACGCCGACGGGCGCGTCCTGTACGTGGGCAAGGCGCAGAACCTGCGCGCGCGCGTGCGCAGCTACTTCAACAAGGGCGGTGACGGTCGCTTCCAGATCCCGTTCCTGGTCGCGCGCGTGGCCGACGTGGAGGTCGTCGCCACCGCGAACGTGAAGGACGCGCTGCTTCTCGAGAACTCGCTGATCAAGAAGCACAGGCCGCGCTACAACGTCCAGCTCCGCGACGACAAGAGCTATCTGGGCCTGCGCCTCGACCCGCGCGAGGCGTACCCGCGCTTCACCGAGACGCGCCGCTTCGCGCGCGACGGCGCGCTGTACTTCGGCCCCTACACGTCGAGCCATTCGCTGCGCGAGACGCTCGACTCGCTGCAGAAGATCTTTCCGCTTCGCACCTGCGCCGACCCGGTCTTCCGCGGCTACCGCCGCCAGGGGCGGCCGTGCCTCGAGCACTCCGTCGGCCGCTGCGTCGCGCCGTGCGTGGGCTTGGTCGAGGACTCCGCCTACGGCGAGCTGGTCGCCGGCGCGACGCTGTTCCTGCGCGGCCGGGCGGAGGATCTGCTCGGCGAGCTGCGCGCGGGCATGGCCGAGGCCGCGGCCGACGAGCGCTTCGAGGACGCCGCGCGGCTTCGCGATCGCGTGCGCGCGATCGAGGAGACGGTCGAGGCGCAGTCGATGGTCTCGCGGAAGTTCGTCGACCGCGACGTCTTCGGGCTCGCGCGCGACGGACCTCGGCTCGAGTTCCAGGTTCTGCACGTGCGGCTCGGGAACCTGGCCGGCGGCAATGCCTACGCGTTTCGCGACGTCGCGGGCGACGACGCCGAGGCGCTCGGCTCGTTCCTCGGCCAGTTCTACGCCGCGGACCGCGAGATCCCGCGCGAGGTGCTGGTGCCGGTCGAGCTCGAAGCCGAGCTCCGGGCGGCGTTCGAGGAGCACTGGCGCGAGCGCGCCGGCCGCGCGGTTCGCGTGCGCACGCCGCAGCGGGGCGAGAGCCGGCGTCTGGTGGACCTCGCGACGCACAATGCCGAGCTGGCGCTGGCCGAGCGCGGTCGGCGCGAGCAGACCAGCGAGGTCGTGCTCGAGAGCCTGCGCGAGGCAGTGCGAATGGAGAAACGGCCGTCGCGCGTCGAGTGCTACGACATCTCGCACCTGCAGGGCACGCTCGGCGTGGCGTCGCGCGTGGTCTTCGTCGACGGCCGACCCGAGAAGGACGGCTACCGTCGCTACAAGTTGCGCGAGACCCTGCCGGGCGACGACTACGGCGCGATGCGCGAGGTGCTGCGCCGGCGGCTCGAGAAGCTCGACCGCGATCCGGCGCCGGACCTGCTGCTTCTCGACGGCGGGAAGGGGCAGCTGAACGCCGCGCGCGCTCTCTTTGCGGACCTCGGCATCGAGGGCATGGCACTCGCGTCCCTGGCGAAGGAGCGCGACGACGAGTCGGGCTCCGGGCGCGTACTGCGCCACGGAGGGTCGAAGCGCGAGAAGCTGTTCCTGCCCGGAGTGAAGGATCCCGTGCTGCTCGCGCCGGACGCGCCCGCGCTGCTGCTTCTGCAGCGCATCCGCGACGAGTCGCACCGCTTCGCGATCGGCTACCAGCGCGAGCTGCGCAGGAAGACGCAGCTCCGCTCCATCCTGGACGAGCTGCCCGGCATCGGCCCGGTGAAGCGGCGCGCGCTGCTGCGCACGCTGGGCAGCCTGGAGAAGGTGCGCAGCGCCTCGCAGGCCGAGCTCGAGGCCGTGCCCAAGCTCTCCAAGGCCGATGCGGCGCTCGTGCACCGCTTCTTCCAGGCTCAAGCGGCCTCCTCGGTCGCGACCGACACGCCGGTCAAGAACGCCAGCTCCGCCGCCGATGGATCCGGGGACACGGACCCCGACTGACCCGAGCGGGGGAGGAATCGATGCGCAGCTTCACCATTGCCGCACTGGCTTGCCTGGGCTTCTGCCTGCAAGCTGCCGGCCCGCGCGCCGAGCTCTACCAGTGGACCGACGAGCGCGGCCAGGTCCACGTGACCGACGACGGCGCGAAGGTTCCGACCGGCCAGTCGATCACGATGCAGCCGCAGAGTCCGGGGGCGCTCGAGAAGACCGATCGCGAGGCGGCGCACTCGCTGGCGCTGGAGTCGGTCGCCCCGCCCCGGGCCGCGACCGCGCGCGAGCACGTTCTGCTGTTCCAGAGCTCCGGGCACGAGATCAGCCTGGACGCCTCGCTCGAGGATCGGCTGGTGTGCAACTTCAAGGCGGACACCGGGGCGTCGCTGAACACGCTGCCGCGCTGGGCGGCCGACGAGCTCGGCGTCGAGATCGACGAAGACACGCCGCGGATCTCGGTCGTCGGCGTCTCGGGCCAGCCGATGCGCGTACCGGTCGTGATGATCGCGTCGCTCAGAATCGGCACGCTCTACGCGGAGAACGTCGAGATGGCGGTGCTCGACACGATGAGCTCGGGCCTGCTCGGAATGCCGTTCTGGAACCGCTACCGCGTGGCGATCGATCCGGAGCTGGGCGAGCTGCGGCTCAGCGAGCTCGACCCGGGCTCGGTGCAGGGCGTCTTCGGTGGCGTCGCCGCGGAGAGCTGGCGCAAGCGCTTCGAGCAGATCGATCGACAGCTCGCCGCTCTGCAGAAGGCGCGTGACTCGGTGCCGCCGGAATCGGAGACACAGGCGCAGCGCTATCTCGAGCGACTCGACCGCGAGGAAGAGAAGCTGCAGCGCCAGCTCGAGGAGCTGGAGAGCCGCGCGCAGGCCGCAGGATTTCCCGACCGCCTGCGGTGAGAAGCGCAGTCCTCCGTCGGGAGAAAGCGATTCCTCGCGAGAGGCGCAGCGCCGAGCGGTCGGAATTGCGCAGCTACGCGTTCAAGTCCGAGTCGATGATCGAGAATCCGCTTCGCGAATCAGGAGAATACGCGTTGGCATCCGATTTGCTCTCATCCCCGCCCATGTCACCGTTCCACAAGAAGATCGTCGAGGTGCTGGAGGGTCGGTACGGGGTCAGCCCCGTGTTCGCCGAGCAATTCGTCCCGTTGTTCGACCAGGTCGCGCAGAGCCGACCGAGCTCGGACGACTGGGAGCAGCTCATGGAGTGTCTGGCCGCGGCCTACCGCGCGATTCCCCCGGTGGAGGACAAGGCGCTGCACGAGGCTCAGGTGCTGGTGGGCCAGTTCGTGACCGAGATGAAGAAGATCGACGAGTCCCTGAAGGTGGTGACGGTGTTCCTCGATCGCCTTCGCCAGCAGCTCGGCGCGCCCGAAGCCGCCCGCGTCCTCCACTAGCTCCGCGCCTCACCCCACGGCCCGGGTCCCGGCGAGGTGCTCGCCGTGCAGCTGCCCGTGCGCTTGCCGCTGCTGCGGCTGGCCGCTCCGTTCGCGCTGGGCATCGCGCTCGAGGATCGACTCGGGCTCGCGCCCGTCTTTGCGGGATCTCTCGCGCTCGCGGGCCTCGCGCTCTGGCGATGGCGCGCTCGCGCTCGCGTGGCCCGGATCGGCGAGGCGCTGCTCGGACTTGGCCTGGGAGCGCTCGCGCTCGGCCTGCGCCTTCACCTGCCGGCCCCCGAGGTCGCGCGCGCGCCGGTGCCGCTTACCGCGCTCGAGGCGCCGATCGCGGAACCGAGCGGCTGTCGCATTTTCGTGTACGTGCACGGCGCTTGGCCGGGGCGCGCGCTGCTTCGCGGCGAGGGAACGGCCTGCGAGCTGCTGCCGGGCGAGCGCGCGCTCGCGCGGCTCCGGCTCGAGCGCGCGCGGCCCGCGACCAAGCCGGGCGGCGCGGACGCGCGCCGGCGCCTCGCGCGCCGCGGCGTGAGGCGCATCGCGCGGCTCGAAGACCACGCGCTGACCCGGATCGCCCCGGTGCCGCACGGGCCCGAAGCCGAGCTCGAGCGCCTGCGCCGCGCGATCGGCTCGCGACTCGACCCGGAGCACGCGCCGGGCACGCGCGGCGGCGTGCTGCTCCGGGCGCTTGCGACTGCCGACACCAGTCGCCTGGACGAGTCTCTGCGCGCGGTCTTCGCGGCGTCCGGCACCACGCACCTGCTCTCGGTCTCGGGAACGCACGTGACCTTCGTCGTCTGGCTCGCCGCGACGGGCGTCACATTCGCGCTGCGCCGCGCGAGCTGGCTGCCGCTCGTGCGCGCGGCGGGGTCGCTCGGCCTCGCGATCGGCGTGGCCACCGGGCTCGGCTACGCGGCGCTCTGCGGTCTGGGGCCACCCGCGCTTCGCGCCGCGGCGATGGCGTTCGCGGCGGGGGTCGCTCTGCTCGGCGGGCGCACGGGCGCGGCGTGGAATGCGCTCGCTCTCGCGCTTCTGATCGTGCTCGCGCTCGATCCGGCGGCCCTCTTCGAGGCTTCCCTCCAGCTCTCCTTCACGGCGGTCGCGGGGCTTCTGCTCTGGCGTCCGCCGCCGGGGTTCCTGCGCGGATCGCTGCACGTCTCGCTCGCGGCGGGGCTGGCTACCGCGCCGCTCGCCGCGTCGATCGGCGCGCCCCTCCCAGCCGGATGGCTGCTCGCGAACGCGCTGGCCGTGCCGTACTTCACGGCGCTGGTCGTGCCGCTCGCGCTCGCCTCGGGCCTGCTCGGCGACTCGGCTTCGTGGCTGCTCGCGCTCGCGCGGGGCTCGGCCGAGCTCGGGCTTCGGCTGCTCGAGCGCTGCGCGAGCCCGGACTTGTTGGCGGGCGCGGGCGATCCGGTCGCGCTCGCGCTGGGGCTCGCGGCGCTCGGATTCGGAGGCAGGGCGTTCGCGCTGGGCCGGCGCGGTCCTGCGCTCGCGCTGTTCGCGCTGGCGACGTTCGCCGCGGCGGGCGCGCTCCGCGTGGAGAACCGCTCCGCCGCGGAGCCGAGCCTGCTCTTCCTCGACGTCGGTCACGGAGACGCGATCCTGCTCCGCGCCGGGCGACACGCCTGGCTCGTCGACGCGGGCACGCGCTTCGCGGGCTTCGACGCCGGGCGCGGCATCGTGCTCCCGGCGCTTCGCGCCGAAGGCATTCGCAGGCTCGACGCGCTGGTGCTCACGCACGCCGACCTCGACCACGTGGGCGGCGCCGCGGCCGTGCTCGACGCGCTGCCCGTGGCCGAGCTCTGGGTCACCGCGCAGACGCTCGGGGCGCCCGTGCTGCGCCGGCTGCGCGGGCTCGCCGCCCGGCGAGGCGTGGCCTTGCGCATCGTCGCTGCCGGCACGATTGGCGCGGCCGCGGGCCTCTCGCTCCACGCGCTCTGGCCGCCCGCAGGGCTCGTGGCGTCCGGCACGAACGCGGGGTCGCTCGTGCTGCGCGTCGAGGCTGCCGAGGCCTGCGCGCTGCTCATGGGCGACGCGCCCGCCGCGGTGGAGCGCGAGCTCGCGCTTCAGCCGAAGCCGTGCTCGGTGCTGAAGCTCGGCCACCACGGCAGCGCGACCTCGAGCGATCCGCGCTTTCTCGACGCGTTCGCGCCGGAGATCGCGATCGCCAGCGCCGGCCGCCGGCCGCGCTCGCCGCTGCCGAATCCCCGAGTGCGCGAGCGGCTCGCGGTGCGCTCGATCTCGCTCTGGACGACGCGAAGCTACGGAGCCATCGCGGTCCGGCTCGGGCGTCCCGGCCCGCGGGTCGATCCATTCCTCACGCGACCGTTTCGCGAGGACTGGTAGACTTCGCGCATGGCGAAGCGACCGGACGGCGTGGATCCCGAGGTGTGGCGCGAGCAGAGGGCGGCGCACTGGCGGCGCATCAATTGGGTGCTGAACGTGCTGATGGTGCTTGCCGCGCTCGCCATCATCCTGCGCTACGTGACGCGCTGAGCGGCCGCGTCCGCGAGCACGAATCGCTCGACCGCGTCCGCCAGATCTCTCGCGATCGGAGTTCCTGGCGGCACGCGCCCGACGTGCGCCGCGCCGTGTCCCGTCCGCACCAGAATGCCGCGACAGCCGAGGTTTCGCGCCAGCTCCACGTCGACGTCCTTGTCCCCGATCACGAAGCTCCGCGCCAGATCGACGCCGTGCTCGCGCATCGCGCGCAGCGCGAGCCCGGTCCGCGGCTTGCGGCAGTCGCAGCCCGCGTCGGGCGCGTGCGGGCAGTGGTAGTAGCCGTCGAGCGCGGCGCCATGCGAGGCGAAGTCCTCGCGCAGTCGCGCCGCGAAGCGCGAGTGGTCGGCCTCGCCGAAGATCCCGCGCGCGATCCCCGACTGGTTCGATAGCACCACGACGCCGAAGCCCGAAGCACGGAGCCGCGCGACGGCGGCGTGCGCGCCCGGGAGCGCCGCGTAGTCCTCGAGGCGGAAGGCGTACTCGCGCTCCTCGAGCAGCGTGCCGTCGCGGTCGAGGAGCACGAACGGGCGCGTCCCCGGTCGAGTCACTTCGCGACCTCCGCACCGGCGCAGCTCGCGAAGCGATGGCCCGGCTCGTCGCGGTGCGCGCGCACGAAGGCGGCGAGGTCGCCGCCGAGCGCCGCGAGCTCCGCCGCGAAGCAGGGCAGCTCGCCGACGTAGGCGCGCTGCGCGGCGAGCCAGGCATTCGAGAGCTCGAGCTCCGGAAAGCGCGCGTAGCGCTTCGAACGCCAGGGCCGGGCGGCGTGGACCTCGCGCTGGTAGCGCGCGAAGACCGGAGCGCGAAGCGCCCGGGCCTGCTCCGGGTCAGCGGCCGCGGCGTAGACGAGCTCGAGCTCGTCGCGCAGCTCGCCGAGCAGCTCCGCGAACGTGAGCTCGTCGGCGAAGCCCCCCTCGGCGCGGCTGCGTTGCTCGGGATCCGCAGCGAGAAGCTCGAGCGTCGCGTGGTGCGCGATGAAGCTCGCCAGCGCCTCGTCGTAGGCGATGTCGCCCGCGACGAAGATCGTCTGGTGCACGAGCTCGTGCAGGAACGTGTCGACCAGATCGGCCTCGGGCCAGGAGAGCACCGCGCGCGGAATCGGATCGTCGAACCAGCCGAGCGTGCTGTAGAGCGGGGCGGGGCGCAGATAGGTGTCGTAGCCCTGGCTCGCGAGCTCGGCGGCGAAGCTCCGGGCGCGGTCCTCTTCGAAGTAGCCGCGGTACGAGACCCGTCCGCTGATCGGGAACCACCAGGAGAGCGGCTCGACCCGATCCGCCGGTGCCGCCGTCACCACGTGCACGAGCCCGCTCCCGCGTTCGCCGACCAGATCGCGGTAGCTTGTCGTGCGCGCGAGTCCGAGCGACTCTCCGAACTCGAGCGCGCGGCGCAGGCTCGCGTAGCCCTGCTGCTCGATCGGCTCGAGCGAGGCGAGAAGCTGCGGCGTGATGCGCTCGCGCGAGAGCAGAAGCCGCGTCTGTCCCACGCCCAGACGCGCCAGGTACGCGAGGCTCGAGTCGGCATCCGACTCGGCGGGAGACGAGAAGAGAAGTGCCGAGACGAGCAGGGCCGAACGAATTCGTCGTCTTCCGGATCGCGGCGCCGCAGGACGAGCGCGAGCGGCTGCTTGCCGAGCTGTCATCGCTCGGCACGCTCGGCGTGGAGGAGCGCGAGGCGGAGATGCTGGCGTACTTCCATCCCGACGAGGCGAGCGCTGCGGGCCTGCGGGCGCTGGCCGATCCGAATCGACGCATCTCGGTGTCGGGTCCGGAGCTCGTGCCCGACGCGGACTGGGAGCGCGAGTGGCGCAGCGGGCTGGCGCCCCGGCTCGTCGCGGGCGTCTGGATCCGGCCGAGCTTCTGCGCGAGCGCGGGCGAGCCCGAGCTCGTGATCGACCCGCAGCAGGCCTTCGGCTCGGGCGAGCACGCCTCGACCCGACTCGCCCTCGGGCTCCTGCTCGAGGCGCTGCGCCCGGGCGAGTCGGTCCTCGACGTGGGCACGGGAAGCGGCATCCTCGCGCTCGCGGCCCTGCGCGTCGGGGCCGCGCGCGCGGTCGGCTTCGACACCGATCCGATCGCGATCGTGAACGCGGTCGAGAACCGCGCGCGGAACCGCCTGCCGCTCTCGCTCTACTGCGGAGGGATCGAGGCGCTCGCGAAGGGCGCACACTTCGATGTGGGCGTTGCGAATCTGCTCCTGCACGAGCTCGTGCCCTGCCTGCCGGCGCTCGCTTCTCGGACGCGCCGGGCGCTGGTGCTCTCGGGTCAGCTCGAGCTCGAGCGGCCGAGGCTCGACGCCGCGCTCGCCGGGCTCGACTGGGCTTGCGTGCGCGAGGTGAGCGAGGTCCAGTCGGGCGAGACCTGGTGCGCGCGCCTTCTGCTTCACGGCGCGTCCCGAAAGCCGTCGAGCAGCGCGTCGAGCGTGTCCTCGAGCGGGTGAGCCGCGCGCCAGCCGAGCGCGCGGAGCCGGTCCGAATTCCCCGCGCGCGAGCGGCGCCCCTCGGGAAGCGGGCGCCAGCGCTCCGGGTCGACCTCGATTCGCGGCCGCACCCGCGCGCGAGAGACCAGAAGCTCGAGGATCTCGGCGATCCGCCGCGCGCGTCCGGAGCAGACGTTGTAGGTGGCGCCGCTCTCGCCGCGTTCGAGCAGCACGGCGTAGGCCGCGACCACGTCGCGCACGTCGCTGAAGTCGCGCTCCGCGTCGAGATTCCCGACCCGGAGCACCGGCTCCTGCAGGCCGCGCTCGATGCGCGCGATCTGCTCGGCGAAGGAGCTCTCGGCGTAGATCGGCGGTCGCCCCCGGCCGGTGTGGTTGAACGGGCGGGCGATCAGCGCGTCGAGCCCGTCGCGCTCGATCGCCAGGCGAACCCGCTGCTCCGCGGCGGCCTTGGTCGCGGCGTACGCGGTCATCGGCCGGAGCGGGTCGGTCTCGCGCCACGGCGGAGCGGGCGCCGGGGAGAGACCGTAGACCTCGCCGGTCGAGACGAAGAGCAGCCGTGCTCGCGGGGCGCGCTCGCGCAGGGCGAGCAGCAGGTGATCGAGCGCAACGTAGTTCGCGCGCAAGCCCGATAGCGGCTCCCGCTCGACCTGGCTCGGCGAGGCGATCGCGGCCAGGTGCACGACCTCGTCGGGCCGGGCTGCCGAGACGAGCTCGTCGACCGCGGCGCGGCTGCGCAGATCGCACTCTCGCCAGGCGATCTGCGCATCGCAGGCGGGCTGGCCGGGAAGATCGCTGCCGATCGGCTCGCGTCCCGCGGCGCAGAGCGCCGGCACGAGCCATGAGCCCACGAAGCCGGCCGCACCGGTGACGAGCGTTCTGGTCTGCTTCACGACGAGCTCCGGCCGAGGCTAGCAAACGCGTGGTACGCTGCCGGCCGAGGGGAGGAGAGCGAATGCGAGTCGGAGTCGCCGGTCCCAACGCCGCGGGCAAGGGCGAGGTCGTCCGGCTGCTGGAGCGGCGCGGCTTCTACCCGGTCTCGCTCTCGGACGTGATCCGCGAAGACCTCGCGCGCGAGGGCCTCGCGCCGACCCGCGAGAACATGATCGAGCGCGGCCGGCGCCTGCGCGATCGCCACGGCCCGGCGGTCCTGGCGGAGCGAGCGCAGGTGCACCTTCCCGGCGACCGCAACCACGTCATCGACTCGATCCGCCACCCGGCCGAGGTCGAGTGCCTGCGCGCGGGCGGCGGGCTGCTCCTGCTCTGGGTCGACGCTTCCCCGCGGGTGCGCTTCGAGCGCTCGCGCGAGCGCGCGCGCGGCGGTGACGCGGCGACCTTCGAGGCGTTCGTGGCGCAGGAGGCGCGCGAGCTCGGCAGCGCCGACGCGGCCGCGCAGCAGCTGCTCGCCGTGAAGGCGCTGGCCGACGAGACGATCTCGAACGACGGCTCGCTCGAGGAGCTCTCCGCGCAGCTCGGGGAGGTGCTGCGCGACAAGCTGCAGTTTCGCGAGCGGCCGTCCTGGGACGAGTACTTCATGAGCATCGCGCGCGTGGTCTCGTCGCGGAGCAACTGCGTCAAGCGCAAGGTCGGAGCCGTGATCGCGCGCGACCGGCGCATCATCTCGACCGGCTACAACGGCACGCCGCGCGGCACCCGCAACTGCAACGAGGGCGGCTGCCCGCGCTGCAACGGCGTGGCCGAGTCCGGCACGCGCCTGGACGAGTGCCTGTGCAGCCACGCCGAGGAGAACGCGCTGACCCAGTCCGCCTACCACGGCGTGAGCGTGCGCGGCGGCACCATCTACACCACGCTGTGTCCGTGCCTGATGTGCACGAAGATGATCATCAACGCCGGTCTCGAGGAGGTGGTCTACGACGCCCACTTCCTGCTCGGCGAGGTCTCGATCGGGCTGCTGCGCGAGGCGGGGGTCGAGATCCGGCAGTTCGGCTGACGCGCTAGACGAAGCGCGCCAGCTGGAACGCCAGGCGGATCCCTTCGGAGATCTCGGCCGCGCGAAGCGGCAGCGAGAGCGTCGCCGAGCGGGGCAGCCAGGCCGGGTCCGCGAGCCACGGCGGCCCGACCACGATGCTCTCGAGCTTGTTCGCCTCGAGCACCTCGAGCAGCCGAAGCAGCCCGGTCGCTTCGAGCGGCCCGATTCGCGCGCCCGTGAGGTCGAGCACGGCGACGCGGAGCGCGCCCGGACCGAGGTCGCCGAGAATCGTCTCGACCGCCTCGAGCGAGTCGGCGGCGCCCGAGTAGGGGAGGATCATCACCGGACCCCAGACGTGGACCGCGGGCGAGAGCGGGTCGAACGCGCCCATCATCGAGCCCTCCGACTCGTCGACGTCCTGCGCGAGCCGCTCCAGCGCGGCCGATCGCATCGCGTCGTAGTCGAGGTAGGCCAGGCGCGTGGCGGCCCAGGCGTCGCCGGCGTCGAGCCAGGCCGCGGCCGGACGCGCGTCGAAGCTGCACGCGTGCGCGCCCTGCGCGGAGCACGCCAGCTCGCGCACGAGCTGGAACTCGCCGAGCAGTGCCGAGTACCAGCCGGAGCCGTAGCCCGCGCTCACGTGACAGACGGGATCGGGGTCGGGACCGAGCTCGCGCAGGTGGATCGCTGCCTCGACCGAATCCTGGAGCTCCCCGCCGAAGCCGCGATCCGCGCGGATGCGACCGGGCCTGAAGACCATCGGCAGCCCGGGGCCGCTCTGGCGCGGCGCGCCGCCGAGCGCGGCGCCGAAGCGGCGCGCGACGAGCAGCCCGTCGAGCAGGCCGCGGGAGAGACCGATCCCGTACAGGATCCCGTCCGCGTAGGGTCGCCCCACGCCCTCGAAGGCGTTGCGCCGCAGGCGCGCGAGCTCGTCGGGGTTCTCGAACGCGCCGCGAAGCTCGAGCGGCACCTCGACCCCGTCCATGTCCTCGTCCCGCGCGCGGCTCATCGCGCCGTCCAGGTGCCGCGCACGAAGGCCTCGATGTCGAACTTGGACGCGGTCTCGATGAAGGCCTCCTCCTCGCGCTCCGCGATGCGGATGAAGGCGTCGGCGACCGCCGGGTCGAACTGCGTGCCGCTGAAGGTCGCGATCTCCTCGATCACGCGTTCGAACGGCAGCGCGTTGCGGTACGGGCGATCGGAGGTCATCGCCTCGACGGTGTCGGCGACCAGGATGATGCGGCTGGGGTACGGAATCTGCGCGGCGCGGAGCTGCGACGGGTAGCCGTTCGAGGAGCCGTCGTACCACTCGTGGTGGTGGCGCACGCACGGAACGACGTCGGCGAGGAAGGCGACCGGCTCGAGGATCCGCGCGCCGATCTCCGGGTGGCGCTTCATCTGCGCGTACTCCTCGCGCGAGAGGCGCTCGGGCTTGCCGATGATCGCGTCGGGGATGCCGATCTTGCCGATGTCGTGCAGCAGGCCGGCCAGGTAGATCCGCTCGATGAAGTCGAGACCGCAGCCGAGCTCTCGCGCGATTCGCGACGCGTAGACGCCGACGCGTTCGGAGTGGCCGCGCGTGTACGGATCCTTCGCGTCGACCGCCTCCGAGAGCGCGCGCACGGTGGGCAGGTATGCCTTGCGCAGCTCGAGGTTCGCGAGCTGCAGCTCGCGCGTGCGCTCGTCGACCTTCTGCTCGAGCGAGGCGTTCATCGCTTGCAGCTCGGCGTTCTGGAGCTGCGCGATCTGGTTCAGGCGGCGGATCTCCTCGCGCATCGACCAGTCGTCGAGGGCCTGGCGCACCGTGGCGCGCAGCTCGTGATCGTCCCAGGGCTTCGTCATCAGGCGGTAGATCTGGCCGTGGTTGATCGCCTCGATCGCGACGTCGATCTCGGTGTGCCCCGTCAGCATGATGCGCACGATCTCCGGGAAGCGTTCGCGCACCAGCGCGAGCAGCTTCACGCCGGGTCCGCCCGGCATGCGCTGATCGGAGACCACGACCTGGATCGACTCGGTTTCGAGAAGCGCGAGCGCCTGCGCCGAGGAATTCGCCGTGTAGACGCGCACCGGCTCCTGGCGGAACAGGCGCGTGATCGCCTTCAGGATGTTGACCTCGTCGTCGACGAAGAGCACGCCCGGCTTCTCGACGGGCTCGCGGGGGACGGACATGGTCCCCGCTCACTTCAAGCGGCGTGCCTGCACCGGGCGAAGCGCGCGCCCGCGGCGCGGATTCGGCGCCCCGCGCGGGGAGTCGCCCGCGAGTTGCGCGAGCGCTGCGCCCGCGTTGCCGCCGGCAAGCGATTCCCGACGCCGGGACCGAGTTGCGCGCAGTTGCCGCAGAGCTGCGCGGCCAGGTGCCGGCCTTGCGATCGCGTGGAGGCGCAGCTCCGCGCAGATCTCCGCGCCTCGCGCGGGCCGCCGGCCGGTCCCGCCACCTGCGCCTGCCGATGCGTGTCCCGGATCCGGGACGTCTCGGACGCGAGACGCGGCGAAGGGCGTCAGGCGTCGGTGTCTCCGGAGAACGCCGCGACCGCGACGTTGTCGGCCGCGCCCGCGCGAAGCGCGGCGAGCGCGAGCTCGCGCGCGCACTCGAGATCCGTCGCGAATCCGGAAAGCGAGCCCGGGATCAGCGAGGGATCGGGCGTGAAGTTGATCACGCCGTCCGAGACCAGCGCGATCCGCTCTCGCTTCGCGCGCTCGAAGCTCGTGTGCCAGCGGGCCGGCGCGATCTGGCCCGGGCCGCGCTCGCTGCCGACGAGAATCGTGTTCTGCTGCATCAGCGGGAGCGGCGAGCCGGCGCGAAACGCGAACGCGTCGCCGAAGCTCGCCAGCTCGCAGCTCGCGCCGCGAAGCGCCGCGAGCACCAGGCAGGAGCGCGACTCGCTGCCCCTGGGCAGCCGAGTGCGCACGTCGTCGAGCAGCTCGCAGACGCGCTCGCGAAACGCGGCGCCGCTCGCGAGCAGGAGCGGCTCCGCGAGCGCGCGCGTGCGCGCGATCGCGAGCTCGGCCGCCTCGACGCCGTTGAAGCCGTCGGCGACGGCGAGCAGCACGCCCGCCGGAAGGCGCACCAGCAGCGCGGCATCCTCGTTCGGATCCTTGTGCGCGTAGGTCTTCGGCGCCGCGCCGCGCGAGATCGCCAGCGCCCCGCCACCGTCGAGCTCCGCGAGCGCGAGCGGCCCGAGCTCCGGCCAGTGGCGTCCGAGAAGTTCGATCGCGCGCATCCGGGCAGGATAGTAATGTCGGCCTCGCGTTGCGGGAGGGAGCGGTGTGAAGGCGATATTGATCGAGGGCGAGGGCAGGGCCGCGAAGCTGGTGCTGGCCGACGCTCCGCGTCCGGAGCTCCGCGCGGGCGAGCTGCGGATCGCGGTCGCTGCGAGCGCCGTGAACCGCGCCGACCTGATGCAGCGCCGCGGGCTCTACCCGCCGCCGCCCGGCGCGTCGGCCGTGCTCGGGCTCGAGTGCGCGGGCACGGTGGTCGAGGTCGCGAGCGACGTCCGCGGCTTCGCGCCCGGGGACCGGGTGATGGCGCTGCTCTCGGGCGGGGGATACGCGGCCGAGGTCTGCGTCGACGCCGGATCCGCGATGCGCGTGCCGGCGGGGCTCTCGCTGCTCGAAGCTGCTGCGATTCCCGAGGTCTTCCTCACCTGTCACTTGAACCTGTTCCAGCTCGCGCAGGCGCCGGCGGCAGGCTGGGCGCTCGTGCACGGCGGCGGCAGCGGCATCGGAACGGCCGCGATCCAGCTGCTCCGCGAGGCGGGCGTGCGCTCGATCGTGACCGCCGGAAGCCCCGCCAAGTGCGCGCGCTGCCGCGAGCTCGGCGCGGACGTCGCGCTCGATTACTCGAAGGGCGAGTTCGCTCCGGCCGTGCTCGAGGCGACGGGGGGCGCGGGCGTCGATGTCGTGCTCGACTCGATCGGCGCCCCGTACCTGGCGCAGCACCTCGCCTGCCTGCGCGTCGGCGGACGGCTGGTGCTGATCGGCCTGATGGGCGGCGCGAAGGCCGAGCTGAATCTCGGCCTGCTGCTCATGAAACGGCTCACGATCATCGGCTCGACGCTGCGCGCGCGCCCGGCCGCGGAGAAGGCCGAGATCGTGCGCGGATTCCTGGCTCGCTTCGGCGCGGCGCTCGAGCGCGGCTCGCTTCGCGCCGTCGTCGACCGCGTCCTGCCGCTTCGCGACGCCCAGGCCGCCCACGATCGGGTCGAATCGAGCGCGCACTTCGGCAAGGTCGTGCTTCAGGTGGACGACGCGGCTGGCTAGAGGAAGCCGAGCTGAGGATCGTCGGTCGCGAGCTCGAGCAGGGACGGGTCGTCGTTGCGCACCGAGTTCACGCGGGTCGAGACCGGGTGCGCGCGCAGGGCGCGGCCCGCGACCGGAGTGAGGAGCGCTGTGATCGCCTCGACGTTCCCGTCGAGTGAGGGGTCGAGCCAGGCCGACTCGGCGTCGCGCGGCAGGATCACGGGCATGCGCTCGTGGATCGCGTGCACGGCCTCGTTCGCCGCGGCGGTCACGATCACGCACGAGTGCAGCGGCTCGCCGATCTCGCCATCCTTCGGCTGCCAGACCGACCAGAGCCCCGCCATCGCGAACACCTCGGAGCTCGCGAGCCCGATCCAGTGCGGGATCTTGCGCTTCCCGGGCGGCACGGGCGCCTGCCACTCGTAGAAGCCGTCCGCGGGAATCAGGCAGCGCTGCCGGCGCAGCGGCGCGCGGAACGCGGGCTTCGACGCGACACCCTCGCTGCGCGCGTTGATCAGCTGCGGCAGCCCGGCCCGCGTCTTCGCCCACGCCGGCACCAGACCCCAGCGCATGAGCGACGCCACGCGCCGCTCCGCGCCGCCGCGCACCACGACAACGTTCTGTGTCGGGGCGACGTTGTAGCGCGGCGCCAGCGCCGCGAGGTCGCCGGGGTCGAAGTCGAAGCGCTCCGCCAGCGCCTGCTTCTCGGTGTGCAGCGTGTAGCGCCCGCACATCCGCGTCTATCCGGCGCGAGCGCGTCGTGGTGGAGCTGAGCGGGATCGAACCGCCGACCTCCTGAATGCCATTCAGGCGCTCTCCCAGCTGAGCTACAGCCCCACGTCGGTCGCGGCGGAGGCTACCCGCGGCCGGCGGGAGGGTCAAGCAGCCGATGCGCTAGACTGCGCGCCCGGCCGGAGTGGCGGAACTGGCAGACGCGCGCGACTCAAAATCGCGTGCCCAAAAGGCGTGCGGGTTCGATTCCCGCCTCCGGCAAATGCCCGTTCCCGCCAGACGGCGATCCCCCCGCCAGCGTTCAGCGCGCCCCGTTTCCGACCGAATTGGATCTGTGGCGCACCGATGCGAGTGAGGGGACCCACCGCAGTGGATGTCAGGGCGGAGCAGCGCATTCGTGCGCTTCTCGAAGATACCTCTCTGGCGCGTGGCGAGGCGTTCTTCCCCGCGCTGGTGAAGGGGCTCGCGCAGGCGCTCGGAACGCGCTTCGCGCGCATCTCCGTGCTGAACGCCGACGACTCGCTCGAGACGGTGGCGCTCTGGGACGGTGCGGGCGTCACGCGCGGTGCCCGGCAGCCGCTCGCCGGAAGCGCCGCGGCCGACGCGATCGGCGCGGAGTTCTGCGTCTTCCGCGACCGCGCCCAGGAAGTCTTTCCCGACGACGCGTCGCTGCGCGAGCACGGCGTTCGCGGCTACGTGGGTGCGGTCGTCTTCGCGGCGGACGGGCAGGTGCTCGGCGAGCTCTGCGCGATGCACGACGGTCCGCTGCCTTCGGCGGCCGACGATCCGTCGATCCTGCGCGCCAGCGCGGGCCGGGCCGCGACCGAGCTGATGCAGATGCGCTTCTCGGCCGAGCCCGAGGCCAGCGAGGCGCTGACCCGCGGGATCCTCAAGTCGATGACGGACGCGATGATCGTCGTCCGCAGCGATGGCACCGTCGCCTTCCACAACGCTGCGGCCTGCGCGCTGTTCCGGACCGACCCGATCTGGCTCGCGGGCGCCGCGCTCGCCGAGCTTCTGCCCGATCTCGAGGGCGCGGCGTCGGAGATCGGGGGCGGGAATCCGAGCTCGGCCTTCGACGCCGGCGCGCAGCTCGAGCTCACCGCCCACGCGCCGGGCGGGGCGACGGTTCCCGTCGCGGTCACGATCTGCTCGTTCGATCTCGCGGGCGAGCGGCTTCACACCGTGGTTCTGCGCGACATCGAGCGCCGGCGGCGCGAGGAGCAGCGCCTGCGCGGCTACGCGCGCGCGCTCAAGCGCGCGAACGCGGATCTCGAGCGCTCGCGGCGCAAGGCCGAGCAGGCGGCGGCGGCCAAGACCGAGTTCCTCGCCAACATGAGCCACGAGATCCGCACGCCGATGACGGCGATCCTCGGCTTCACCGACATCCTGCTCGAGGACGAAGCCTCCACCCCCGTCGAGCGGCAGGACGCGCTCCGGACCATCCGGCGCAACGGCGCCTATCTTCTGGAGATCCTGAACGACATCCTCGACTTCTCGAAGATCGAGGCGAATCGGCTCGAGATCGAGGAGGTGCCGTGCGCCCCCGCGCGGATCTTCGGCGACGTGGTCGACCTGCTCCGCCCGCGCGCGAGCGAGAAGCGCGTCGAGCTCGTCCTGGAGCTCGACGGCCCGATTCCGGATCGGCTGCTCTCCGACCCGGTCCGCCTGCGCCAGATCCTGCTGAACCTGGTCGGCAATGCGGTGAAGTTCACCTCCGCAGGCTCGGTCCGCGTGATCGCCCGCTACGACGACGCGGACCGAACGCTGGAGTTCTGCGTGCGCGACACCGGGATCGGCATCGACGACGCGGTGCTCGCCGAGATCTTCGAGCCGTTCCGCCAGGGCGATAGCTCGATGACGCGTCGTTTCGGCGGCACCGGGCTGGGGCTGGCGATCACCAAGCGCATCGTCGAGCGGCTCGGCGGCGCGATCTCGGCCACGAGCGTGGTCGGCAAGGGCAGCGATTTCTGCGTTCGCGTTCCCGCGCACCCCATCGACGAGGCGGGCGGCGTTCCCGGGAGCCAGGAATCGGACACGCCGAGCACCGGGCGAATGCGACGCGCGCTCGAGAAGCTGCGCGCCAGCGGTCGGGTCCTGCTGGTCGAGGACGGCCCCGACAACCAGCGCGTGATCCGCCACGTGCTCGAGCGCGCCGGGTTCGAGGTGACGACCGCGGAGAACGGCTCGATCGGCGTCGAGCTCGCGCTCGCCTCGCTCGACGAGGAGCGGCCCTTCCGCGTGATCCTGATGGACGTGCAGATGCCGGTGCTCGACGGATACGAGGCGACGCGCCGCCTGCGCGAGAGCGGCTACACCGGGCCGATCATCGCGCTCACCGCTCACGCGCTTCCCTCCGAGCGACAGCGCTGTCTCGACGCGGGCTGCGACGCCTTCGCGACCAAGCCGATCGAGCGCGTGGTGCTACTCGAGACGATCGCGCTGCACCTGGCCAAGACCGCGGACCCGTAGCGCCCGCCAGCGAGTTCCGGCTCTCGGGTCGCGGTGCTACCTTCGATGCCATGAGTCGGCTCGAACCCGAGCAGCTGGAGCGCTACAAGCGGCATCTGCTGCTCGATGGCGTCGGCGTCGTCGGACAGGAGAAGCTTCTCGCGTCGAGCGTGTTGCTGATCGGCGCAGGCGGTCTGGGCTCGCCCGCGGCGCTGTACCTGGCGGCCGCCGGGGTCGGCCGGATCGGAATCGCGGACTTCGACCTGGTCGACGCCTCGAACCTGCAGCGCCAGGTCCTGTACCGAACGCGCGACGTGGGCCAGCCGAAGGTCTCCGTCGCCGCCGAGCGGCTGCGCGAGCTCAATCCCGACGTCGACGTGCGGGAGCACCGGCTGAAGCTCGAGGCCGCGAACGCGCGCGAGATCCTCGCGGGGTACGACGTCGTGCTCGATGGCACCGACACGTTTCCGAGCCGGTATCTCACCAGCGACCTCTGTGTCTGGCTCGGAAAGCCCCTGGTCTACGGAAGCGTGATGCGATTCGAGGGTCAGGTGGCGGTCTTCGATGCGCGCCGCGGGCCGTGCTACCGCTGCCTGTTCGCCGAGCCGCCGCCGCCCGACCTCGCGCCCAACTGCGCCGAAGCGGGGGTGCTGGGCGTTCTGCCCGGCGTGATCGGAATGCTGCAGGCGACGGAGGTCCTGAAGCTGCTGCTCGGGGCCGGCGAGCCGCTGATCGGACGGCTGCTCGTCTACGACGCGCTCGCGATGGAGTTCCGCCGCTTCCGAATCCCGAAGGATCCCGCCTGCGCGGTCTGCGGCGAGAGCCCGACGATCACGGCCCCGATCGACTACGCGGCGTTCTGCGCCTCGCGCGGCGACGGGGCGGCCGAGGACGCGATTCCGGAGCTCGCGCCGAGCGCGCTGCGCGAGCGCCTCGCGGCCGGGGACGAGCTTCTGCTCCTCGACGTGCGCGAGCCCTTCGAGGCCGAGCAGGCGCGAATTCCGGGAGCCCGGCTGATTCCGCTGGGGTCGCTCGAAGCGTCGCTCGCCGAGCTCGAGTCGTGGCGAGAACGTCCGGTCGTGATCCATTGCAAGAGCGGGGGGCGAAGCCGGCGCGCCTGTCAGCTGCTGCGCTCGAAGGGCTTCCGGAACGTGGAAAATCTGGCCGGGGGGATCGAGGCCTGGGCGGTCTCGGTCGATCCGAAGCTCACGCGGGGCTGATTCCAAACCCGCGGAGGTGGTTCGAATGCAGTCTCTGCGCTGTCGAGTCTTCCGAGGTCTGCCGAAGGAGCTCGAGGAAGAGGTCAACAAGTTCCTCGAGGTCACGCCCTGTCACGTCGTGCAGGTCGTCCAGAGTGAGTCGGGGAATCACATCACGCTCACGATGATGTACGAGCTCGTACCTCACGAAGTCTTTTAGCGCCGCTCGCCCCCGATTCGCGTCCCGCCGATCAAGCTGGAGCAGCGGAAGGCCGATCCAGCGGTGATCGCAGCGGATTCCGAGGTGGGTGTGACGGACGAGATCGACGATTCCGAGCCGCAGGCCGAGGAGCGTGAGCCGACGCTCTCCGCGCTCCGCGCGCTCGCGCCGCTCGGTAGCCGTCTCGGAGAGATCGCGACGGGGCTGGTGAAGCAGGGCGCGCTCGGGATGCTCCTGATCGACGCCACGCCGCTCCTCGCGATCGAGAAGCTCCACGGGCCACGCGCGTTCCGCAGCTCGATCGAGGCGCTCGCCGAAGGCGTTCGAGCGCGCGTGGAGAGCGCGATCGGCGAGGAGATGCTTCTCGCTTCGGGCGCACTCGAGGAGGAACACCTTCTGGTGTTCATGCCGCGCCTTCGCGACGACGCCGAGTTCTTCCTGCACGATCTGCCGCGGGTCTCCGCCGAGCTTCGGGCCTGGGCCTCACAAGGGCTAAAGCGCGTCGTCTATCCCTACCTGAACCGCGTGCCCGAGCTCGCGGTCGGCGCGGGCTTCGTGCTGCACCGGCCGTTCCAGCGCCCCGAGGCGCAGCTCCGGCATCTGATCGACCGAACCCTCGAGGACGCGCGCTTCGAGCACGAGCGATCCCGACGCGAGCGCAACGGCATGCTCGAGAAGATCCTGCTCGAGCAGACGGTGACGACGGTATTCGAGCCGATCGTGGCTCTGGCGACGAATGCGGTGCTCGGCTACGAGGCGCTCTCGCGGGGGCCCGCCGGCACGGGGCTCGAGACGCCGATGGCGCTCTTCGGCACCGCCGAGCTCTTCGACCGCGAGTACGAGCTCGACAGCCTGTGCAGACGGCGCGCGCTCTCGAACGCGCGCGGAATCGCGGCGGATCAGCTGCTGTTCCTGAACATCCTGCCCACCTGCATCCAGGACCCCGACTTCCAGGCCGCGCACGTGTGCGAGACGCTCGCCGAGCTCGGGCTCGGTCCGCGCAATCTGGTGCTCGAGATCTCCGAGCGCCAGGCGATCTCGAATTTCCCGATCTTCCGCGAGGCGATCGACCACTTCTCGGGGCTCGGCTTCCGGATCGCGCTCGACGACACCGGCTCCGGCTTCTCCAGCCTGGAGGCCGCGCTCGAGCTGCAGCCCGACTTCCTGAAGATCGACATGTCGCTGGTGCGGAGCATCGAGGACAGCCCCGAGAAGCAGGAGGTGCTGCGCGGACTCCAGTCGCTCTCCGCGAAGATGGGCTCGCAGGTGATCGCCGAGGGCATCGAGACCGCGCAGGAGCTGTCGGTGATCCGCACGCTCGGCATCGAGTTCGGACAGGGCTTCTACCTGGGGCGCGGCGGCTCGACGCCGAGCGGCGCATCCAGGGCCCTGGCCCCGGGCAGGCCGCGATAGAATCGCGGCGTGAGCAGCGAGCGCGCGCGTCCGCCCGACGACATCGACCCCGCCGACTTCTTCCGCCGCTGGGCTCCCGAGGCGGTGCGGACCGACCCGGAGCGCCGCGCGAAGATCGCGGACCTGAACGCGCGCATCCAGTTCGAGCTCGCCGGTGACGGCGGCGGCCCCTTCTGGCTCGAGCTCAGCGACGGAGCGATCCGCGGCGATTCGGGAAGGATCGAGACGCCGGATCTCGTGCTCTCCACCGACCTCGAGACCTGGCGCAAGCTGAACGCGGGCGAGCTCAAAGCGCCGACGGCGGTGATGAAGGGAAGGCTCCGCTTCCAGGGCTCGATGTACCTGGCGCTGAAGATCCACTTCATTCTGGGGTAGGCGTCGCGAGGCGGCGGGCGGCGTCAGGGCTTGTCGCGGCGGTGCTGGAAGATCTTCCGGTCGTGGTGCTTGCGAAGCTGGGCGTGGAGCTTGTCGAAGGCATCGCGGGCCGACGCGAGAACGGAATCCCGGTGCTTCCCGCTCGACGCCACGTCGACGTGCTTTCCGGTGACGTGGACGTGCACCTCGTGGTCGTCGCCGTCGTGCGACACGGTGACCTCGACCCGCGACGTCTCGGGGAACTCGCTGCGCAGCGCCGCGGCCCAGCCCTCGCACTCGCCGCGCAGATGGTCCGAGTGGGGCGTGTCTCGAAAGTGGATGTGGAATGGCATGCGCCGAGTATAACGAGCGCGCTCGCCCCGACCCGCGTGGCGGAAGCGCACGGGAATCGAACCCGCCGAGGATCCGATCACGGACCCCCCATTGGATTTGAAGTCCAAGGGCGGCACCAGCCTGCCTCGCGCTTCCAGAGCGCCCCGATTCAGCCGGATGCGCGGATCCGCGTCAACCCGCGCGCCCGGCGCAGATGCGCGGAGAGGGCGGCGAGCGAGCTCGAAGCGTTCCTTCCCGAAGTCGACGGCATGAGGTAGGCCGGGCGGCCGGCGAAGCCGCCGCGAAGAACGCCGGGTCGCGCGGAGCGGTCGAACGCGCTCCGAAATCCCTCGAGTCCGACGAAGAGCAGCGCGCGCGGCCGCCAGGTCCGCACCAGTCGCGCGAGCCGCTCTCCGCCGCGCGCGTACTCTCGCGGCGAGACTGCGCTTGCGCTCGCCGTGACGCGCTTCACGAGGTCGGTGAAGCCGACGCCGCGGCGCAGCGCGTCGTCGGAGTCGCGATCGCTTGCGACCAGGCCCGCGCGAATCGCCGCAGGCCAGAAGCGATTGCCCGGTCCCGCGAACGGCACGCCGGTCTCCGCCGCGAGCGGCGACGGATTCGAGCCGCAGACCAGGAGCTCGAGTCGCGGCGCGAGCGAGTCGGGGAGCGAGCGAGCACGGCGGCCTTCGAACCAGAGCCAGAACGGATTCCCACCCGGCTCGCACGAGATCGCGCGGAAGCCGGCGCCCTCGAGCAGGTCCGTCCAGCCCTGCGGATCGCGCGCGACGAAGAGCCGCCCGCGCAGGACGTCCTCGCCACCGCGCCGCGAGAGCAGCGCGGTGCGGCGCTCGCTCGAGCTCGGCGCGAGCGCCTCGAGATTCGCAAGCGAGAGCATCACGTGCGCGCCGGGGCGCAGAACCCGGTGCAGCTCCGCGAAGGCCGCGGGCAGCTCCCGCGCGGGCAGGTGCATGTAGCAGTTTCGCGCCCAGGCGGCGTCGAGCGAGGCGCGTGCGAAGGGCAGGTGCGCGAGATCGGCGCGCACCAGCCGCGCGCCGCGGACTCGTCTTCGCGCCGCGCGGAGCATGGCGCTCGAGAGATCGAGCCCGATCACTTCGAGACCGCGCCGAGCGAGAAGCGCGCCGTGCCAGCCGGGTCCGCAGCCCAGGTCCGCGACGAGCGAGCCGGGGTCGAGCCGGCTCGCGAGCCTCGCGACGCGGCGCCGCCCGTCGGCCGACGTGTCGCGGCGCGCGATCCACTCCGCGGCGCGGCGCTCGTAGATCCCGGCCGTGATCCGGTCCACGGCTACGATCCGGCCGAGAGCTCGAACTCCAGCGTCTCGATCACGAGGTCCTCGACGCTGATCTCGACCTTCCACGCGCCGGGAGGCGACTCGCCCGTGCGCAGCTCCGAGGCGACGCGCCCCCCGGGGCTCATCCGCAGCGTCTGCTGGAACACGGATCCGCCGGACGGCCCGCGCCAGCGCACCAGGAAGAGCGGATTCATCGGGTAGAAGCGCGGGCTCACGTCTCCCCACCAGACCACGCTCTCACCGCGGGTGAAGCTCGAACGCGCCGCCTTCCGGCCGCCGGCCGCCAGCCCGCTCGCTTCCAGGATCGGAAACTCGAGCCGCGCGAGCTCGAACTCGGCGCGCCGTCGCGCTCCGGTGTTGGGCCGGAAGTTCGCGACCGCCTGCTCCAGGTAGAACGCCGCGCGCGACTTGTCGCCGAGCCGCGCGTAGACCGAGCCGAGCTGGTACTGCACCAGCGCCACGTTCGGATCGAGCGCGAGCGCGCGCTCGAGCTGGGCTCGGGCGCGCGGGAGATCTCCGGCCTCGATCGCGAGCTCCGCGCGCGCGAGCGCGACGCGCGGATCGCCGGGCTCGAGCGCCTCGGCCTCCGCGAGCAGCCGGTCTGCGCGCTCGTCGTCGCCGTCGGTGCGCGCCTCGTGCGCGCGCGACATCAGCGGATCGGTCTTCGCGGCGTCGAACGTCGCGCGCGGCTGCAGCCCCTTGGCCAGCGACCGGCGCTCGGAGAGCTCCGCGAGTCGCAGCTGCATCTGCACGAGGCGTCGATTTGCGAGCTCCGTCTCGCTCGCCACGGGCGGCACGCCGGGCTTCGCGGCGGCGCCGCGCTCCGGAGCGGCGTCGGCCGCGGCTCCGCCCTGCGCCGACGGGGCCGAACGCGGCGGCAGGCTTCCCGATCCGCTCCGCACGATCTCGACCTTCGTCGCGGCGATCCGCTCCTTCACCGCGGGGTGCGTGAACAGATAGGCGGGGATGCCCGCCCCGGCGTCGGGATTCGCCGCGAGGATGCGCTGGAAGAATCGCGTCATGCCGTCCGGGTCGTAGCCGGCGGCGCTCATGATCGCGATCCCCTCCCGGTCGGCCTCCTCCTCGAAGCTGCGCGAGTGCTTGAGCTGCAGCGAGACGTTCAGGCCCTGCGTCGCGATCAGGACGCCGGGATCCGCACCCGCGATCACCGCCGCGAGGCTGGCGAGCGTCGCCAGCGTCGCGAGCCCCTGTCCCCCGCTTCGCCGCGCGACGTGGCGCATCTCGACGTGGCCGATCTCGTGCGCGAGCACACCCGCGAACTCGTTCACGTCGCCGGCCTGACCGAGCACTCCCGTGGTGATGTACACGTACCCGCCGCCGATCGTGAAGGCGTTCAGGGCCGGGTCGTCGATCAGGAAGAAGCGGAAGATGAACGGCTGCGGCTCCGTGGTGCGCGCGAGTCCCTCGCCGATCTCCTGCACGTAGCCGACCAGCACCGGATCGGCGACGAGCTTCGCCTGCGAGCGGATCTGCGCGTGGATCTGCGCGGTCATCTCCTGCTCGCGCTCGACGCTGAGGTCGCTCGCGAACGGGTTCTGCGCGCGCGCGGGCACGGCGGCGGCGACGCCCGCGAGCGCCACCGTGAAGAGCGCGAGCCTGCGGATCATGCGCCTTCCGGCGTCCAGCGCAGTCGGGGCTTGCGCGCGGCCCGCACCTCGTCGATCCGGCGCACGATCGGCCGCTCGGGCGCGCCGGTGACCAGGCCCGGCTGCGTCTCCGCCTCGCGGGCGATCGCGCGCATCGCCTCGATGAAGCCGTCGAGCGCCTCCTGCGACTCGCACTCGGTCGGCTCGATCATCATCGCCCCGGAAACCACCAGCGGAAAGTAGATCGTCGGCGGGTGGTAGCCGTAATCCATCAGGCGCTTGGCGATGTCGGCGGTGGTGACGCCGTGCTCGTGCTGTCGTCGGTCGCTGAGCACGCACTCGTGCATGACCCGGCGCTGGTGCGGCACGTCGTAGTCCGCGCGCAGGGACTCGAGCACGTAGTTCGCGTTCAGGATCGCCCGCGAGCTCACTTCGGCAAGGCCCGAGGCGCCGAGTGTCCGGATGTACGCGAGCGCGCGCAGCCAGATTCCGGCGTTGCCGTACCACGCGTGCACGCGCCCGATCGAGTGCGGGAACTCCGAATCGAGCCGATGGCGCCCGTTCTCGAGCCGGATCACCGGCGTGGGCAGATACGGCGCGAGGATGTTGCGGATCGCGACCGGACCCGAGCCCGGCCCGCCGCCGCCGTGCGGCGTCGAGAAGGTCTTGTGCAGGTTGAAGTGCATCACGTCCACGCCCATGTGGCCGGGCTTGGCGACGCCGAGCAGCGCGTTCATGTTCGCGCCGTCCAGGTACACCAGTCCCCCGGCGGCGTGGACCACCCGGGACAGCTCTTCGATGTGACTCTCGAAGAGCCCGAGCGTGTTGGGATTGGTGATCATCAGCGCGGCGGTCCGCTCGTCGGCCAGCGCCGCGAGCGCTTCCGGGTGGACGATGCCGTCGGGGCCGCTCTTCACCTCGACCACCTCGAGGCCGTTCAGCGCGGCGCTCGCGGGGTTGGTGCCGTGGGCGGTGTCGGGGATCAGCACGCGCTTGCGCGCGAGATCGCCGCGCGCGCGGTGGTAGGCGGAGATCATGCGCACGCCGACGAACTCGCCCTGCGCACCCGCGGCCGGCTGCAGCGTCACGCGGTCGAGGCCCGAGATCTCCGCCAGCGCCTCCTCGAGCTCGCACGCCAGCGCCAGCACGCCCTGCAGCGCGGACTCGTCGCTCGCGGGGTGGACCGCCGCGAGGCCGGGCAGCCGCGCGACGGCCTCGTTCACGCGCGGGTTGTACTTCATCGTGCACGAGCCGAGCGGGAAGAAACCGGAGTCGATGCCGTAGTTCCACTGCGACAGGCGCGTGAAGTGGCGCACGACGTCGAGCTCCGAGAGTTCGGGGAAGTCGCGGATCTCGTCGCGCACGAGCCCGGCCCCGAGCTCGCGAACCGGGTCGACCGGCGGAACGTCGGGATCGTCGATCCGCACGCCGCTTCGCCCCGGCCGCGAGGACTCGAAGAGCAGCGGCTCGCGGAAGACGAGGCCGGAGCGCCCCGGAGTGCTCAAGCCGCGAGCCCGCGCACGAGCGCGTCGATCTCGGCGCGCGTGTTCATCTCGGTCGTGCAGACCAGCAGGCGATCGCCCCGCGCTTGCGCCCCTCGTCCCGCGAGCGGAAGCCCCGCCTGGACGCCGCGCGCGGCCAGCGCGTCGAGCTTGCGCGGAAGATCGGGGACCGCGACCACGAACTCGTTGAAGACCGGCGCCGCGAAGGGCAGCGCGAGCCCGGCCTCTGCGCAGGCCCGGCGCGCGTAGGTGGAGAGGGACAGGTTGATCCCGGCGAGCCGCCGGATCCCGGCCTTGCCGACCGCCGCGAGCCAGATCGCCACGCGAAGCGCGCAGAGACCCTGATTCGTGCAGATGTTGCTGGTCGCCTTCTCGCGCCGGATGTGCTGCTCGCGCGTGGTCAGCGTCATCACGAACGCGCGCTGCCCGATCGAGTCGACGCTCTCTCCGATCAGGCGGCCGGGCAGCTGGCGCACGAATTTCTCGCGTGCGGCCAGAAAGCCCGCGTACGGTCCGCCGAACGAGAGCGGCAGCCCGAACGACTGCGCCTCGCCGCAGGCGATGTCGCAGCCGAGCTCGCCGGGCGGGCGGAGCAGGGCGAGCGAGAGCGCCTCCGCGCTGGCCGCGATCGCCAGTGCCCCGACGGCGTGCGCGGCCTCGGATGCTTCGGCCAGATCCTCGATGCAGCCGAAGAAATTCGGCGACTGGACGATCACGGCCGCGGTGTCGGCGGGGAGCGGTCGGGTCGCCGTGCGGCCGGACTCGTCGAGATCGAGCGTCGATAGCGTGAGGCCGATTCCTTCGGTGTAGGTGCGCAGCACCTCGCGCCAGTGCGGGTGCAGCCCCGCGCTGACACAGATCCGTGTCCGGCGCGTGACGCGCGCGGCCATCAGCGCGGCCTCGGCGAGGGAGCTTGCGCCGTCGTAGATCGAGGCGTTCGCGACGTCCATTCCGGTGAGCTGACAGATCAGAGTCTGGAACTCGAAGATCATCTGCAGCGTGCCCTGGCTGATCTCGGCCTGGTAGGGCGTGTAGGCGGTCATGAACTCGCCGCGCGAGGCGAGCGCGTCGACGGCGGCCGGGATGAAGTGGTGATACGCGCCGGCGCCCAGGAAGCTCGGGCCGCTCTCCACCGTGCGGTTCTCCGCCGCGCGCGCGCCGAAGTGGCGCAGCAGATTGCGCTCGTCGAGCGCGGGGGAGAGCTTCAGCTCGGCCCGGCTTCGCAGGCCCGCCGGAACGGATTCGAGCAGCGCATCGGGAGAGCTCGCCCCGACGCGCGAGAGCATCGCGCCAAGCTCCGCGGGCGTGTGGGGGACGTAGCTCACTTCCCCGCGCGAGCCTTCACGTGGGCGCGGTACTCGGCGGCGGTCATCAGCCCGTCGAGCGCGTCCATGTCCTCCGGCGTCATCGCGATGATCCAGCCGCGACCGTAGGCGTCCTCGTTCAGCCACTCGGGGTGGTCGGCGAGCTTCGCGTGCACCTCCGTCACCTCTCCGGAGATCGGCGCGAGCAGATCGCTCACCGCCTTCACCGACTCGACCACGCCGAAGGTCTGCCCGGCCTCGAGCTGCGAGCCGCGCTCGGGAAGCTCGACGAAGACGATGTCGTTCAGCTCGGACTGCGCGTAGTCTGTGATGCCGATCCGCACGGTCGCGCCGTCGACGCGGACCCACTCGTCCGACTCGGTGTAGTGACAGTCATCGGGGATCTTGTAGTCGTGGTCTGCCATCTCGAGCTCTCTTGGTCCCTAGCCTCGCTTGTGGAACGGCGTCGCTACGATCGCGCACGGCGCGTTCTTGCCGCGGATCTCGACGTGAAGCTGCGCGCCCGCTGCGAACCCGGCCGGAACGTAGCCTAGCGCGATCGAGGCATCGACACTCGGTCCGAAGGTGCCGCTGGTGACGACGCCGTCGCCCCGCTCGGAGACGATCCGGAAGCCGGGACGGGCGACCTGCCGCCCCTCGAGCCGCAGGCCGACGAGCCGGCGCTTCGGGCCTTCCTCGGCGCGCCGGCGCAGCGCGGGCTCGCCGCAGAAGCCGCGGCCGAAGGCCAAGAAGCGCTCGAGCCCGGCCTCGATCGGATCGTGCTCGAGGTCGAGCTCGTGGCCGTAGAGCGGGTAGGCCATCTCGGTGCGCAGCGTGTCTCGCGCGCCCAGACCCGCGAGCGCGAGCGACTCGCCGCCCGCCTCGCGAAGCGCGTCCCAGAGCGCGACCGTGCGCTCGGCCGGCGCGAAGATCTCGTAGCCGTCCTCGCCCGTGTAGCCGGTGCGCGAGAGCAGCACACGGACCCCGGCCAGCTCGGTGCGCGCGAAGTGCCAGCGCTTCGGCGCGCGAAAATCCGCCGCGAGGAGCTTCGCCGCGATCGCGAGCGCCTGCGGTCCCTGCAGCGCGACCAGCCCGGTCGCGTCGCTCTCGTCTTCGATCTCGCAGTCCAGCCGCGCACCGGCGTGCACCTGGCGCAGCCAGGAGAGGACCGACGCGACGTTCGACGCGTTCACGCAGAGCAGGATCTCGCGCTCGCCCGTGCGGTAGAGCGTGACGTCGTCGACGACTCCGCCGCTCTCCACACACAGCAGCCCGTAGCGGACGCGTCCCGGGGCGGTGCCCGCGACGTCGTTGCTGAAGACGCGCTGCGCGTTTTCGAGCGCCGCGGGTCCGCGCAGGCGCAGCTCGCCCATGTGCGAGACGTCGAAGAGCCCGGCCCGCGCGCGGACCGCGCGGTGCTCGTCGAGGATCGAGCTGTAGACCACGGGCATGTCGAAGCCCGCGAACGGAGTCATTCGCGCGCCGGCCTCCACGTGCCGGGCCCAGACGGGCGTGCGGCGGAGCGCGGCGCCCGGCGCGTCGGAGCTCACGGTGCGGTGGCGGTCCGGGTTTCGAAGGCCTGCACGGTGTTTCGCAGCAGCATCGCGACCGTCAACAGACCCACCCCTCCCGGAACGGGCGTGAGCACGCCCGCCCGGCCGTTCGCCTGCTCGAAGTCTACGTCGCCGACGATTTTTCCGTCGACCCGATTCACGCCGACGTCGATCACGGCCGCGCCCTCGCGAATCCAATCGCCCTGGACGAAGCGCGGCTTTCCGAGCGCAGCCACGACGATGTCGGCGCGGCGCACGATCTCGGGCAGGTCGCGCGTGCGCGAGTGGCAGATCGTCACCGTGGCGTTCCGGTGCAGGAGCAGCAGCGCGACGGGCTTTCCGACGATGTTGCTGCGCCCGATCACGACCGCGTTCGCGCCCTCGATCGGAACGCCGAAGCGGTCGAGCACGTAGATGCAGCCGAGCGGGGTGCACGAGACCAGCGCGCGTTCATTGGCGACCAGACGCCCCGCGTTCTGAGGATGCAGCCCGTCGACGTCCTTGTCCGGGTCGATCGCCAGGGCCACTCGCCCAGGATCGATGTGCGGGGGCAGCGGCAGCTGCACCAGGAAGCCGTGCACGCCGGGATCGCGGTTGAGCTCCGCGACGACCGCCAGCACCTCGGCTTCGCTGGCCGTCGCCGGCAGTCGGATCTCGCGCGACGCGATTCCGCAGGCGCGCGCGCCGCGGCCCTTGTTGCGCACGTAGATCTGCGATGCGGGGTCTTCACCGACGAGCACGACGGCCAGACACGGCGGCCCGCCGCGAAGCTCGGAGACACGCTTTCGCACGTCGGCCAGGATCTCTTCGGCGAGCTCCTTGCCGCTCGCGATCCTCGTCACGAGCCGCTGCTCGCGGCCGATCCGCCGGACGGCTTGGCGGCGGTCTTCGTCTTGGGCTCGGACTTCGTCTCGGTCCTGGTCTCGGACTTCGGGGCGGGCGTGGATTCCGATTTGGTCTCGCTGCTCGAGCCGGGCTTCGCGCTTCCGTAGCCGTCGGAGTACCAGCCGCCGCCCTTCAGGATGAACGCGCTCGCGGAGATCAGTCGCTGCACTTTCGAACGGCAGACACGGCAGCGCTTCAGCGCGGGATCGTTGATCGACTGCTCGGCCTCGAACCGGTGGCCCTTGGAGCACTCGTACTCGTACGTCGGCATGTACTCGATTCTCCTGGGGAATCCGCGGGCGCGGCGCAATCTAGGCCAGCGCCATTCGCGGGTCAAACGCGGGAGAACGGGCGCGGATCGCGCGCTACGGGTCGCTTGCGTCGTCGGCCGAGGAGAAGGCGTCGATCAGCTTCGCGTAGCCCTCGAGCGAGCGGCGCAGGTCGAGCTCGAGTCGCTGGCGCAGGTAGCGCTGCTCGCGGATCTCGTTCGCGAGCTCGGCTCGGCGCTCGCGCGCCTCGGCGAGGATCTTCTCTGCGCGAAGCTCCGCGTCGACGATCATCGTCTCGCTCTCTTTGATCGCCGTGCGCTTCAGCTGCTCGACGACGGTCTGCGCGGTGGTGAGCGTGTCCTGGATCGTCTTTTCGCGCGCGCGGTACGCGTCGAGATCGCGCGCGAGCCGCTCGGCCTCGCGGCGCAGCTGCGCGTTCTCCCGCACCACGTCCTCGAAGTCGGCGACGACGGTCTCGAGGAAGGCCTGCACCTCGCTCGCGTCGAACCCGCGCAGGCGGGTCGTGAACTGGTGCTGCCGGATCTCGAGCGGGGTGAGGCGCATCTCTAGCCAGCAGAATCGGCCGAAACCCTCGGCGCCTTGAGCGGAACGTCGAACGCGGTGCGCGCCGGTCAGCCCCCGGCGGCAAGCTGCTTCGAGCGCTCGGTGGCCCGGTGGACGGCGGCCAGGATCGCCTCGCGGCCCCCCCCTTCGGAAAGGGCGCCCAGGCCGGCGAGCGTGGTGCCGCCCGGCGAGCTCACGCGCTCGCGAAGCACGGCGGGATCCTCGCCGGATTCGAGCGCCAGCCGCGCGGCGCCGTGGACGGTCTCGAGCGCGAGCGCGCGCGCGGTCTCCGGTGCCAGTCCCTCGCGCGCGCCCGCCTCGATCAGCGCCTCGATGAACGCAAACAGATAGGCGGGGCCGGATCCGGACAGACCCGTCACCGCGTCGAGCGCGGACTCCGGGACGCGCACGACCGAGCCGACCGCGCGGAGCACCGCGCAGGCCAGTTCGAGGTCGCCGGGAGTGGCGCCGCTGTCGCTCGCGACCGCGCTGATCCCCGCGCCGATCAGCGCGGGCGTGTTGGGCATGCTGCGGACGATCCGGGCGTGCGCTCCGAGCTGTCGCCGGAGCACCGCGGTCGTGGCGCCCGCCACGATCGAGAGGTAGAGCGGGCCGCCGTCGCGCGGCAGCGAGGCGGCCGCGCTCGCGAGCTGCTGCGGCTTCACCGCGAGCACGACCAGCTCGGCGCCGCGCGCGAGCTCGAGATTGCTCGCGGTCGTGCGCACGCCGAGCGCCTCGATCCGCTCGCGGCGGCTCGCGTCCGGATCCGCGGCAGAAAGAGAGGCGGGCGAGACCCCGGCGCGCAGTAGCCCGCACAGGATCGCCTCCGCCATGTTGCCCGCGCCGATCGTTCCCACGCTTCCGGGAAGTCCCGTCATTTCCGCTCTCTTTCCCCGAAGAGGGCGGTGCCGATGCGCAGCAGGGTTGCGCCCTCTTGCACCGCGACCTCGTAGTCGCTCGTCATGCCCATCGAGAGCTCGCGCAGCGCGCGCTCGCGCGGGCGCGTCCGGTTCAGATCCGCGAGCAGTCCGCGCAAGCGCGCAAACGCGGGCCGGACCTGCTCCGGATTGTCCCAGGCGCGCGGGATCGCCATCAGTCCGACCAGCTCCAGGCTCGGGCAGGCGTCCGCTTCGGCGGCGAGCTCCGCGAGCTTCGACGGCATGCAGCCGCCCTTCTGCAGCTCGCGGTCGATGTTGACCTGCAGGAGGATGCGCGGTCGGACGCCTCGCTCGCTGGCCGCCTTTTCGAGCGCGACGAGCAGCTCGAGGCGATCCACCGATTCGATCACGTCGAAGAGCTCGACTGCGCGCCGGGCCTTGTTGCGCTGCAGACCCCCGATCAAGTGCCACTCGATGGGCGAATCACAAGCGGCCGTCACGGCGGGGATCTTTCCCTCCGCCTCCTGGACGCGATTCTCGCCGAAGGCGAGCAGGCCCGCGCGCACGGCCTCGAGCACACGCTCCGGCGACTGCATCTTCGAGACGGCGAGAAGCTTGACGGCCGCCGGATCCCGACCGACGGCGAGCGAGGCGCGCTCGATCCGCGCCCTCACGTGCGCAAGCCGTTCGACCAGCTCGCTCATTCGGGCGCGACCCCCAGGCCGGCCAGGCGGGCCACCACCGACTCCATCGGCAGGCCGATCACGTTCGACCGCGAGCCGGAGATCCCGGCGACGAAGCGCCCGCCTTCGCCCTGCGCCGCGTACGCGCCGGCCTTGTCGAGCGGCTCGCCGGAGCGCGCGTAGGCGCGCGCCGTGTCGCGATCGACCGCGTGCATGCGCACCACGCTCTCGACGACGTCGCTCTCCACGACACCCAGCGCGCGAACCACGAACGCAAAGCCCGTGAGCACGCGATGCGTTCGGCCCTGGATGCGCAGCATCATCTCGACCGCCTCGTCGGGGTCGCGCGGCTTGCCGAGCACGTCTTCGTCCACGACGACCAGCGTGTCGGCGGCGAGCACGCAGGCCTCTTCGGGAAAGCGCGCGGCCACCGCGTGCGCCTTCTCGAGCGCGAGCCTGCGCGCCTGCGCCTCGGGCGCCTCGCCCGGACCCGCGACCTCGTCGATGTCGGGCTCGGCGATCTCGAACGCGAAGCCGGCGGCGGCGAGCAGCTCGCGCCGTCGCGGGGAGCTCGACGCGAGCACCAGCGCGCGCCGCTTCTCACGCATTCGAGGCGTCCAGCTGCCTTCGCGCGGCCTGCGCGCCGCGGACCAGCGAGGGATCCGACGAGTGCTCGAGCTCGCCGAGCAAGGTCTCGATCTCACCGCGCAGCTCGGGGTGGAAGCTCGCGAGCCCCGGCAGCACGACCGTCGCGATCCGCGTCATGCGCGGATCGGGGTCGGAGCCGCCTGCGAGCGCGAGCGCGCGACGGGCGAGCGCGAGGTCGGGATCGGTGAGCTTGGCGAAGCACGAGAGGGCGGCGCGCCGCACCTCCGGGTCGCGATCGTCGAGCGCGGCGAGGTAGACCGCGCCGGTCTCGGCGCGCTCCGGCGCGAGCTCGCGCAGCACGAAGATCGCCATCCGACGCCGCACCGCGGACTCGGAGGCTCGCGCCTCATGCAGAACCACGGGAAGGACTTCGGGTGCGAGTCGGCCGAGCGCCGTCAGCATCTGAGCGGCTTGCCAGCGCAGGTCTCCGTCGGGGAGCTCGAGCGCGCCGAGCAGCGCGGGCAGCAGGCGAAGCGTCGGACGCTCGGCCTGGAACAGCACCCAGACCGCCGAGAAGCGCGCGTGCGGGTCGGGGCTGCCGAGCAGGGCGCGAAGCGGCTCGCGAAGTGCCGGATCCGCGCGCAGCCGCGACAGCGCCTCGTCGCAGGCGGCGTGCTTGACCCGGTGGCTCGGCGACGCCAGCCGCTCGAAGAGTGTGTCGGGCTCGCTCACGAGACCGCCCAGTGCTCCTCGCCTCCGGCGTCCCGGCTTCGGGAGGCGCGGCGCTCACGCTCCAGCTTGTGCAGGTGCGAGAGCACGGACTGCCCCGCCGCCGGCCAGAGCGCGCGCGGCGTGTCGGTGTAGATGCGCTCGACCATCCGGTCGACGGTGCTCGCGCCTGCGCGCACCGCCGCGACGATCTGCCGCTCGCGCGCCAGGCGGTGCTCGATGTACTCGCGAAGCTTCGCCTTCGGGTCCGCGATCAGCGGGCCGTGGCCCGGATAGATGCGTTCGAGCTCGAGCCCGAGCAGCTGCTCCAGCGACGCGAGATACGCGCCCATGTCGCCGCCGTCGAGCGGAATCACGGTGGTGCCCGCACCGAGCACGAGGTCGCCGGTGAAGAGCGCGCGCTCTTCCTCCAGGTAGAAGCAGATGTGGTCTTCGGCGTGGCCGGGCGTGTGGATCGCGCGCAGCGTCGCGCCTTCGCTGCGGAACACGTCGCCCGATCGGATCGGCGTGAGCGCGAGTCCGAAGCGCTCGTCCTTGCCGGGCCACGGTCGCTTCGAGACGCGAAGCGGACCGAAGCGGCCGAGCACCTCCGCCACTCCGCCGATGTGATCCGGGTGGACGTGCGTGACCAGGATCTCCGCGGGAGCTGCGCCCGCGAAGTCGCTCGCGAGCGCCTGCTCGAGCAGCGTCAGGTAACCGGCATGGCCCGATCCGGGATCGATCAGGAGCGGACGCGAGCCGCGCCCGACCAGATAGCTGTTCGTCCCCGGCCCGGTGAACGGGCCGGGATTCTGTCCGCGCACCACGAGCACCTGCGCAGACCAGCGCTCGATGTCGGGGAGCTTCATGCCCCACATGGAATCCACGCCTGCACTCTACCCGGCGCCTCGCGCAATCGAAAGACGCGCGGGTCGGGCGCGCGGCCTAGCGGGCGAGCGGCGAGAAGATCGGTGCCTCGAGCGTTCCCCCGATCCTCGCGCGGAACGGCGTCGGTCCAGTCGGGAGCCCGGCCATGGCGAAGGCTTCGCGCGCCGGCTCCTCGAGCCGCGTGACCTCGACGTCGAACGCGAGCCCGCCTTCCGGGCCGATCCTTCCTGTGGCTCGGGCCGAGAGCGGCGGGCCGGAGATGTCTGCGAGCTCGACGCGCCAGCCGCCGTCGCGCTCGCGAACCGCCGCGACGACGAGCTGCGCGAACGCGAGCTCGAAGGCCACCGGGGCGCGAAGCCGCAGCGCCCCGCGCGAGAGCGTGAGCTCGAGCGCCTCGCGGTCGCCGAAGCGGTACACGCCGTCGGCGGTTCCGCGCAAGCCGAAGGACGGCGCGAGGTCGACCAGCCGGTCGAGCGGGAACGACTGCGCGCGCAGCACGCCGCCGCGAAGCCGGATCCCTCGCGTCGAAAGGAGCAGCGATCCTGCACCGACCTGCGCTTCCGCGCGAAGCCCCGACGGAAACAGCCGCGCGCGTAAGGCCGCGAACTCGAGCGCAGATGCGCCCCGTACGACGCGGGCCCGCTCGACCGCCGCTCCCCAGGGCCATGCCGGGCGCACGCCGTCGAGCTCGATCGAGATCCCGGAGGATGCGAGGAGGCGCGTGCAGACCGGACGCAGCAAGAGCGCCGGCGCCAGCCAGATCGCGATCGCAAGGCCCGCCGCAGCCAGCGCAAATCCGCGCAGCCATCGCGACCTCAACGCGGATCCCCTAGGCGCGTTCGAAGCTCGAGACCGAGAAGCTCACGTCCAGCACGCCGCCGCTCGCGCCGTCTCCGCGGGCGCGGATCTTCAGCGAGCGCACGATCAGGTGCGAGCCCGAGGTCTCGATCTTGTGCAGGAACTCGACCGTCTGCTCGAGCGACGCACCCTTCAGGCGCACCTCCGCTCGCGTCTCCGGGTACTTCGCGTTGGTCGACGGCTGCCGGGGCTCGATCGACTCCAGCTGCTCCTGCGAGATTCGGGCGTCGGCCGCGAGCGTGGAGAGCAGCGCGATCAGGTTCGTGTCGGAACCGGGCTGGATCCGACTCTCGACGCTCGCGAGCTCGCCCTGCAGCGCGCGCATCTCGCCGGCAATGCCGATCGCCCGGATCAGCTCGAGCTCGAGCTGCGCGACGCGCCGGTCCGCCTCGCGCGAGCGATCGTCGAGCGGAACCACGAGCCCGGCGTACACGATCACCAGCGCCAGCGCGCAGGCGCCGGCGACCAGAAGCCAGCGCTCCCGCGGCGAGCGCGAGGCGAGGTAGCCGCGCAGCGGCGCGAGCAGGTCGTTCATTCCTCGCCCCCCCCGAGCCGGATCGAGAGCGTGAAGGTCTTGCCGCCGCGGCGCGAGTCGGTCTTGACGTCGGTCACCAGCACGCGCTGGAAGCCCTCGAACTTGGAGAGCTCGGCCTTGAGCTGGTCCGCCGAGACGAAGTCCGAGCTGTGGCCGCGCGCGACGATGCTCTGGCGCTCGATCGAGAGCTCGTCCAGCGAGACGTCCAGGGATTCGGGCGCGAGCGCCGAGATCTGCCTCAGGATCTCCAGCACCGAGAGCCCTTTTCCAGTGACACCGAGGTGTGCCGCGAGCTCGCGCGTCTCGGCCGCGCGCTTCTCCAGCGACTGGAGCGGCGCGCTCGACGGCGGGGAGTCGGGAAACACCTGCCGGTAGATCGAGTCGAGCTGCGCCTGGGCCTGCGCCACACGCCGGCTCTCCAGCCAGGATCCGAGGGCCGCGCTCGCGACCCAGATGACGAGAAAGAGCGCGAAGAGGCCCACCGTGAAGCGGAGCTGCGGGCGCAGGCCGGAGAGGTCGGGCGCGTAGGCGAGGTCGCCCTGGCGGAAATCGCTCTGCGTGACCCGGTCCGTCGACGAGCCGCGCAGCGCCAGCGCCGCGGCCTGCGCGAAAAGCGCCGGGCCGGCCTCGATGAAGCGGTCGCCACCGTCGCTGGTGCGCGCGCTTTCGAGCACGCGCGTGGGCAGGCCCGTCTGCTCGGCGAAGAAGCCGGCCAGCCCGCGGAGCTGCGCGGAGCCGCCGACGAGCAGGATCTCGGTCGGATGGACCGGATCGAGCGGATCGCCGACGATCGCCTGCACGGAGCGCTGCACCTCGCGCGCGAGGCGCTCGAGCGCGTCGCGGATGCCGGGCGAGATCGGCTTCGAGCTTCCGAGCTCGAAGACGCCCATCTCGTGTTTGTGTTCCTCGGCGGCTTCGAGCGAGAGCTTCATGTCGCGCGCGAGCGCCTCGCTGAGCTGGCGCCCGGCGATCGGGATCCGGCGCAGCGCGATCGGCTTCCCGTCGACGAGCAGGCAGAGGTTCGTCTTCGCGTGGCCGACGTCGAGGATCAGGCGCGACACGTCGTCGAGTCCCAGGAACGAGGACAGGTTCGCGAGCGACGCGCCCTCGCACTCGATCACGCGCGGCTCGAGCTCCATCCGGCGCAACGAGGCGAGGTGCGCAAAGACGTCGGAACGCGGCGCGATCGCGACCAGCACGTCCGTCTGGTCGGGGCGCGTGAGAACCTGCTCGTGCGCGAGCACGACGCTCGAGAGCGGGAGCGGCAGCTCCTCGTCGATCTCGAACGCGAGCGCGGCGGCGACCCGCTTGGCCCCCGCGAACGGGAAGCGCAGGTGGCGCTGGGTCAGGTGGCCGGTCGCGAGCGCCGTGACCAGAGTCTCGGGGGAGAGGTTCCGGCTCTGCACCCAGAGCTGGATCGTCGCCTCGATCTCTTCGGACGGGGCGTTGCGCGGCAGCCGCAGCTCCGCGAAGCGCACGAACCTCGCGCCGCGCAGGCCCGCGGAAAGCTCGGCGACCTTGACCGACCAGGAGCCGATGTCTAGGCCGACGACGCTCCTCTCGAACATCAGCAGCCCAGCCGGTAGTAGAGGGTGGTGGGCTCCGCGCCGTTGCCGCGGTCGACCACGCTGCTCACGCACGCGCGCGTCTCGCCGACTCGCGCCTCGGAGTCGATCCGGAACACGCGGCTCGTGTACGAGAGCGGTGGGAAGACCTCCTCGCCCTCGGCGATCCCGAGCGTGCGGTAGAAGCTGGCGCAGGGCTCGGGCCCCTCGGTGGGACAGAAGACCCGTCCCTCCTGGCGCGCGCGGAGCAGGCCGAAGACGTCGCGCGAATCGAGCAGCTCGAACTCCTTTCCGAGACCGTGGTAGATCATCCCGAGCACGTGTGGCGGGGCGGTGTTGAGATTCGCTCCGCCGGAGCCCGGGGCAGGAAACATAGGGTAGGTCGTAAAGTAGGCCTTGAGCGATTCGAGCATCAAGGCGTCGAGTCCGGGAACCGCGGCGAGCTCGTCCAGCGAGAAGACGGGCCGATCCAGCGGCGCGCTCGCGGCCTTCTTGATCCCGACGTAGTACTCCTCCTCCGGCGTGCCCACGCGCGTCTCTTCGTCCTTGTCGAGCCAGTCGAGGAGCGCGTCGGCGAGTTCGTCGACATCCTCGTCGCCATACGCGCTCGAGCCCTTGAACGCCGGCGCGGTCTCGGCGATGTGCGCCAGGGCCGCCTTCAGGAACGCCTTGCTGTTCTCGCCGATGCGCGCGCCCTTCGCGTCCACGAGCGCGTTCAGGTTCAGCCGACCCCCGGTGTCGCGAACCGTCACGTGCAGCACCGCCTCGCCCGGGAGCTCGATCTCCTGCTTCGAGAGCAGCGCCCAGGCGTCGAGCTCCGACTCCACCTGTTTCGTGATCGGGTCGCCCTCGAGCACGTCGTCCTGGAGCGTGCGGACGGCGAGGGCGATTCCCGAGCGCGCGAGCAGCGTCGCCCGCGCGTACTGACCGTACTGGCGCGTGCTGATCGCCTCGATCACCGATGTCTTGGCGAGCGCGTACGCCGTCGAGATCGCGACCACCACCAGGACGAGCACGAGAAGCAGGACCACGCCGTCCTCGTCGCGGGCTCGGGTCACGGGCAGCTCCCCTCGTCGAAGCCGGGCAGCCCGTTCAGCAACACCTTCAGGCGCTGCAGCGCCGGAGACGGCTCGGGGTCGCTCCAGCAGGCGTCCTCCGTCTGGTTCCGGGCCTCCTCGATCGCCGCCGCGAGCGCCGGGCTCGCCGCCGCGAGCTCCGCCTCGAAGCCCGCCAGGCAGACGGCCACCGTCACGCCGGATCCGCAGTCGGCCGCGCCCCGGTTCTTCTCTGCATCCTCGGCGCTCAGTCGGAACGGACGAACCGGCAGGTCCACGAGCCGCGTGATCTCGAGACCGGGCCAGGGCTCGCCGTCCGGTCCCATCTCCCAGAGCGCGAGCCTGAGCTCGATCGAGAGGGGAAGCTGGTCGAGCTGTGCCACGCTCGTCGAGTCCCAGACCCCTGGGGCCTCGCTTCCTTCGCCGACGAAGCTCATCGAGAAGATCGCGAGCTCGTCGGCCACGGTCTGCGGCTGGGTCCACTCCACCTCCTTGCGGAGCTCCGCGGGCAGCGCCTCCTCCTGCCGGAGCAGGTCGACGCCGTGGCCGGATCGCGACGCCACCGTGCCGTACGACACGAGCGCCAGCGGCGCGGGCGGGCTGCCCGGCGAGCGAAGCGGCGTCTGGGTGACGAAGCGCAGCTCGAAGCCCTCGGAGTCGCTCTGCTGGAGCGGCTGGCCGTAGAAGACGTAGGGGTGGGTGAGCGGGTCCACCCCGAGCTCGCGCTGCACGAGGACCGCGCCGACGAGCTCGCGCTCGATCCGATCGAGCAGGATTCGCGCCGCGCGATCGCGCGACGTGCCGTCCGAGACGCGCGTGTAGGCCTCCGCGATTCCCTGGTACGCCTGGAAGGCGAACGTGATCACCAGCGCCATGATGAAGATGGCGACCATCACCTCGAGAAGCGTGAACCCGCGCGCCGACCGCGGGCTCATGGCGTGGCCCCTCCTGTCTTGGGAGCCTCGGGCGGCGGCGCCTGCTCGCGCTGCTTGCGCAGCTCCTCGAGCCGCGCGGGATCGGGAGGGGCGGTCACGAGCAGGACGAACGGCGTCGCGCTCTCGGGCTCGTCCTCGACCGCGAAGACGCGCACCTCGACCAGCCGAAGCGGCGGGACCCGGCCCGGCAACGCGGCCGGGCGCGCAGCCCCCGGCACGGCGAAGAGCGGGGAGGGCGAGACCTCGGCGGGATAGTCCTCCGGCAGCTCGAGCGTCTGCTCCGACACGTTCACGTGCCAGCGCAGATCCGCGTCGGGAGGCTCGTACTCGCCTTCGGTCTCGCCGTCCTCGATCTCGGCCCCTGCGCTGATCTCGCCCGCGAGCTGGCGCGCGCGTTCCTCGGCCAGCTGCGTCGCGCGAGCCTCCAGACGCGCGCGCCCGAGATCGTCGAGGTTCGCGGTCACCGATTCGAGCAAGAGGCCGAAGACCAGCCCGACGATCAGCAGCGCCGCCAGGACTTCGATCAGCGTGAATCCGTCGCGGCTACGGGCCACCGGCGTCGACCTCCTCGACGCGGATCTCGCCGGTGAAGGCGACCACGCGGATTAGCAGCTCGTAGCCGCCGTCGTCGCGCAGCCAGATCTCCGCGGGATCGCTCGCGCCGTCGGAAGAGAAGCCGATTCCGACCGCGCCCTCGTGGCTGGGCGCGCCGCCGAGCCGCACCTCGAGGAATCGCACTTCGTCCGCGTCGTCGAGTGCGCGCCACTCGCCGATCCGTCCCTCGACGGGAGCGAAGACCGCTTCCGAGAGCGGCGGGGCCAGGTCGAGGTTCTCGGCGTGCTCGGGAAGCTCCGCTTCGGTCGCGGGCGCTTCCGGCGGCAGCTCTTCGAGGCGGAAGACCTGCTGGTCCAGGTCGATCACGAAGCGCTGCGCCCGACCCGTGGTCACCGCGCGCTGGCCGACGTACTCGAGCTCCGCGGCGAGCGTGCGTCCGGAGTTGCGCAGGTGAACGCCGAATCCGCCGCCGATGCGGGTCGTGAACACGCCCGTCACGAGCACGATCAGCAGCAGCACGACCAGCAGCTCGAGCAGGGTGAAGCCGGCTTCGGCGCCTCGAAGGTTCACGGCTCAGCGCGGTTCGGTCACTTCCCAGTTTCCGATCTCGGCGTTCTCGCCGTCGCCACCGGGCTGACCGTCCGCGCCGAAGCTGTACAGATCGAAGCTCCGCGCGTTGTTCTTTCCCGGTCGCTCGTACTTGAAGGGCACCTGCCAGGGATCGAGCAGATCCTTCGACGAGACGTAGCCGCCGTCCGGGTAGCGCCGCGGCCGCGGCTCGGTGGTCGGCTCGTGGACCAGCGCATCGAGCCCCTGCTCGCTCGTGGGGTAGGTGCCGTTGTCGAGCTTGTACAGCTCGAGCTGCTGCGAGAGCTTCGAGACCTGCAGGCGCGCGATGTCGGCCTGCGCGCCGCCGAGCCGCCGGAAGACGTTGGTCGCGAGCACCGTCATCAAGAGGCCGACGATCAGCACGACCACCATGATCTCGATCAGGGTGAAGCCGTCGCGTTCTTCGAGTCGCATGGGGGGAATCTCCTTGAAGGGCCGCCCTAGAGCGCGGACGTCATGTTCATGAGCGGCAGAAGCGTCGAGAGGATGATCACCAGGATCACGATCGCGACGAAGACGAGCAGGATCGGACCGAGCAGTGCGAGCATGCGCTGCAGCGCGTTCTCGACCTGGGTGTCGTAGGTGTCGGCGAGCTTTCCGAGCATCGAGGGGAGCTCCCCGGAAGCCTCGCCGACCGAGATCATGTGCGTGACGAGCGGCGGGAACTCGCCGCTCGTGCGCATCTGCGCGGCGATCGAGGAGCCGCGCGTGATCGCATCCTTCACGCCGTCGACGGCCTTGGCGATCACGGCATTGGCGGTCACGCTGCGCGCGATCTCGAGCGCGCCGACGATGTTCACGCCGCCGGCGGAGAGCGTCGCGAGCGTCCGCGCGAAGCGGGCGATCGCCACGTAGCGGATCAGCCGGCCGAAGACCGGGGTGCGGAGCATGAACCCGTCCCAGGCGAAGCGGCCGCGCTCGGTCCGGACGATCCGGGTCCAGATCAAGAGCGCCGCCGCGAGCACGACCAGTGCGGGAAACCAGTACACCGTGACGACGTCCGAGACCGCCACCACGACTCGCGTCACGAGCGGCAGCTCCTGCTTCATGTCGCGGAGCATCGTCGTGATGTTCGGGATCACCTTCACCAGCAGGACGCCCGCGACCGCGGCACTGAACGCGAGCATCAGCGCGGGATAGATCATCGCGTTGATCAGCTGGTTGCGCAGATCCATCCGGCTCTCGACGTAGTCGGCGAGCCGCAAGAGCACCGGCGCGAGCGCGCCCGAGGATTCTCCCGCCCGCACCATCGAGCAGTAGAGCTCGTCGAAGACGTGCGGGTGCTCGGCCAGCGCCTCGGCGAGCGACGAGCCCTGGTTCACGGACTCGCGCACCGCTCCGACCACGGTCTTGAAGCGCTCGCGCTCGACCTGCTCGGTGAGCGCGGAGAGCGCCTGGACCAGCGGCACACCCGCGGAGATCAGCGTCGAGAGCTGGCTCGAGAACATCGAGAGATCCAGGTCGGGGACGCGCCGCAACGCGGGCAGCCGCAGTTTCGAGAGCAGCTCCGAGGTCTCGCCGCGCGTCTTTCCGGCGACGATCTCGGTGGGGAAGATCCCGTCCGCGCGCAGCTTCAGGCGCGCGGCGCGCAGGCTGTCCGCGTCGATCGTCGCGGAGACCGCGCGATTTCCCGCGGCGACCCCCTTGTAGCGGTAGACCGGCATCGCCCTCAGGCCGCCTGCGGATCGAGCGCCGCGACCGCTTCCTCCTCGGTCTGCCGCACGATCTCCGCGATCGACGTCGTGCCTTCGAGCACCATCCGCGCGCCGTGCATGCGCATGGTCTGCATTCCCGCCGCGAGCGCCGCGTCCTGGATCTGCTTCGAGTCGACGCCGCGCGTGATCATCGGCCGGATCGTCTCGTCGATGGGCAGGATCTCGAAGATGCCGGTGCGGCCGTGGTAGCCGGTGTGGTTGCAGTGCACGCAGCCCTTGGCGCGGTAGATCGTCTTGCCGGCGATCTTCGCGCGCGACAGCGAAAGCTCCGCGAGCTCCTCGTCGCCCGGCGCGTACGGCTCGCGGCAGCGCTTGCACAGCACGCGGATCAGCCGCTGGCCGATCGCGGCGACGAGCGACGACGCGATCAGGAACGGCTCGACACCCATGTCGATCAAGCGGGTGATCGTGCCTGCGGCCTCGTTGGTGTGCAGCGTCGAGAAGACCAGGTGGCCGGTGAGGCTGGCCTGGATCGCGATCTCGGCCGTCTCCAAGTCGCGGATCTCGCCGATCAGGATCACGTTCGGGTTCTGGCGCAGGATCGAGCGCAGGCCCGCGGCGAAGGTCAGGCCGATCGCCGACTTCACCTCGATCTGGCTGATTCCCGGCAGCCGGATCTCGACCGGGTCCTCGATCGTGATGATGTTCTGATCGGGCTTGTTGATGTCGGCCAGCGCCGCGTAGAGCGTATTGGTCTTGCCGGAGCCGGTCGGCCCGGTGACCAGGATGATCCCGTTGTTGCGCCGGATCAGCTTTCGCAGCGTCTCCTGGTGGCCGGGCGAGAGGCCGATCTTCTCGATCGAGAGCAGCTCCTGCGTGCGCGGCAGAAGCCGGAGCACGCAGCGTTCACCGTACTGTGTCGGCAGCGTCGAGAGGCGCACGTCGTAGTCCCGACCGGCGATCTTGAGCACGATCCGGCCGTCCTGCGGCAGGCGCTTCTCGGCGATGTCCAGTCGGCCCATGATCTTGATGCGCGTCGTGATCGCCTGCTGCATGCGCCGCGGCAGCGGCCTTATCGGCTCGTGCAGCAGGTTGTCGATCCGGAAGCGCACGACGAGGTCCTTCTCGCCGGGCTGGATGTGGATGTCGCTCGCGCGCTCCTTCACCGCCTGCTGAAGCAGCGAGTTCACCAGCCGGATGATCGGCGCGCTCTCCTCGGAGGAGTCGAGCAGGTCCTCCGGCTCCGAGATCAGCTCGCTCGCGATGTCGGCGAGGTCGGTCTCCGCGAACTCCTCGGCCACGTCCTCCGCGGAGCTCGCCTGGTCGTAGACGTGATTGATGCAGTTCAGGATCGCGCGGCGCGTGACCAGCACGGGCTCGCAGCGCGCGCCGGCGAAGACCATTCGCACGTCGTCGAGCGGATCGGTGAGCAGCGGATCCGCGATCGCGACCTCGAGCCGGTCCCCGTCGCGGCGGATCGGCAGCACGTGGTGGTGCTTCGCGAACGAGATCGGAAGCTGGGTGGCGAGCTCCGCGTCGATGTCCTCGGGCGCGAGCGTCTCGCGGGTGGGAATTCCGTACATGGCGGCGAGCGCGCCGATCAGCTCGCCTTCGGGCACGAGCTCGAGCTCGAGCAGGAGATCGGTGAGACGCCGTCCCGACTGCTCCTGCTTCTTCATCGCCTGGGCGAGGTCCGATTCGCTGAGCGAGGTGTGCTGGAGCAGGGCCGCGCGGAGCTGCACGGGGCTGGCCATCGCTGCCTCCTACGGCTCCACGATCACGAGGGAGGTGAAGCCGTGGGTCGCGTTCAGGTCGCGCGCGACCGCCTGTGCGCGGGTCTCGGTCACGTACGGTCCGAGCTGCACCCAGTTCGTCGTCTGGCCTTGCTCGCTGCGCGTGAGCACCGTGCCGTCGTAGCCGTCGGCCATCAGCTTCTGCAGCAGCGACACCGCGTCTTCGGCGCGCGCGAAGCGGGCGACCTGCACGAGGTAGCTTCCGCTGGCCTCGCTCGCCTTCATCTCTTCGATCTCCTTCACGCGTGCGCGCTCGTTCGCTCGAGTCTGGTCGCGAAGCTCGGGGAGCTCCCGGATCGGGTAGCGACCGTCGTGGCGCTCGAGCTCGCGGCGTACCGGATTTGGGTCGCGCGGCAGGGGCACGCCGGCCTCGAGCGCGGCTCGCCGCTCCTCCCGCTCGTCCTCGCTCAGGTTCATCTGCTCGCGTGAGGCATCGCGGAAGCGCTCGCGTCCCTCGACGGTGACGCGCGCGAGGTCGTCCGGCCCGCGCACGATCTTCGGCGTGAGCACCACGAGCAGGTTCGTCTTGCGCACCACGTCCTTGGTCCCCTTGAACGCCCAGCCCAGGATCGGGATGTCGCCCAGCCACGGAACCTTGGTCTCGGTCGAGCCCTGCGCCTCGGCCAGGATCCCGCCGATCATCACCGCCTCGCCGTCGCGCACGTAGACGGTGTTCTCGACCTTGCGGTTGCGTGTGGTCGGTCCGAGCGTGTCGTTGGACTTGCTCTCGTCGACCTCGCTGATCTCCTGGAAGATGTTCAGTCGGACGGTGTCGCCTTCGCTGATCTGCGGCGTCACGCGCAGCGTCACGCCGACGTCCTCGCGCGCGATGTTCTGCGAGGTCTGGAACGGGTTGTTCGGATCGGTCGTCGTGCTGGTGGCTTGCAGGCGCGAGGTCGGCACGGGGATGTTCTCGCCGACGACGATCTCCGCCTCCTCGTTGTCCGCGGTCAGGATCGTCGGCGCCGAGATGATGTTCACGTCGTTGTCCGACTTCGAGGCGGTGATGATCGCCTGGATGATCGGGATCTGAACGATGTCGCCATCGGCGTTCACGACCTCGATCGAGCCGGCGAGAAGCGCCGTCGTGAAGTTCGGGGCGCCCGCCGCGGTGCTCGCCAGCCCGCCGAGAAGCGCGCTCACCGAGGGCGGCGCCGCGCCCGTGGCGCTGCCCATGCTCAGCACGCCGTTGCTGCCGATCTTCGTGTTGTAGATCCAACCCGCGCCGAGATCCTCCGAGTCGGTGACGTCGACCTCCATGATCAGCGCCTCGACCATCACCTGCGGACGACGGATGTCGAGCGCCTCGATCACCTCGGAGAGCGTCGCGAACGCCTCGGGGCTGGCCTGGATGATCAACGAATTCGTCGGCGCGTCGGCGCTGATTCGCACGCCGTCGCCGAGATCCGCGACGGTGCCGCCCAGACCGCCTGCGCCACCCGCCGCCGCCGCGCTCACCTGAGCCGCCGCGCCGCCGAGACCGGACAGGCTGGTCCGCGTGGTCGCCGGTCGGGGCGCGCCCGACGTTCCCGTCGCCAGGCTCGAGAGCGTCTGGGCGATCTCCTCGGCGTCGGCGTTCTGAAGCCGGTAGACGTGGATCCGCCCCGCGCCCTTCCGCTCGTAGTCGAGCAACTCGATGATCCGCTCGACCTCGCGCAGCACGGCCTTGGTGGCGATCACGACGATCGAGTTGGTGCGCTCGTCCGGGATGAAGCGGGGCTCTCCGCCGCCCCCGACCACCGTCTCGACGCCGGGCACTCCCGCCTGCGGCTGGCCGGGCTGGGCCGCGCGCGCGCGGCGAATCCGCGAGCCGGCCTGGCTTGCGGCGGCCCCGCTGCTCTCACTGCCGAAGATCTCGGCGAGCTGCCCGGTGAGCGCGGCTGCGCCCGCGTAGCGGATCGGGATCAGCTTGATCTGCTCCTGGTAGGTCGACACGTCGATCTGGTCGATGATGTTCACGAGGCGCCGGATGTTCGAGGCCGAGTCGGTGATGATCAGCGTGTTGGTCGGCGCGTAGGAGATGACGCTCGCTTCCTTCGAGACGAGGGGCTTCAGCGTCTCGCTGATCTGCTCCGCCTTCACGAAGCGCAGCGGCAGCAGGCGCGTGATGAACAGGTCGCGGTTCTCGAACGGCTTCGGTCCCGCGACCGTCTCGATCGGGTTCTCCTTCGCGTCGCGAAGCGGCACGATCTTCAGGATCCCGCCGGGCGAGGGAACCGTCGTGAAGCCCTTCACCTGCAGGATCGATTCGAAGACGCGGTAGGCCTCGTCCGCGGAGACGGGCTCGGGCGAGATCACGGTCACGCGGCCACGCACGCGATCGTCGTAGAGGAAGTTCTTGCCCGTGGCCTGCGCGATCACGCCGATCACCTCGGTGATCTCCGCGTCCTGGAAGTCGAGCGTGACCATCGTCCCGCCCACGGGCGGTGCGTCCTGCGCTCCCGCGGCGCCGGCGCTTCCGAGCAGCAGCAAGAGCGCGAGCAGGACGGCTACAGGCATCGCGTGACCTCCTGGCCGTCCGGCAGTCGGCAGCGCAGGCAGGCGTCGCCATCGCTGTTCATCACCAACCCGGTGGGGAGCGCCTGCGGAGAGTCGAGCTTGATGCCGTTGACCTCGAAGCAGACCGTGTTCTCGGCCAGCCCCGCGAACGGCCCGCCGGGCTGGATTCCGGAGACGCGAATTCCGTCGAAGCTGCCGCTCTCGCCGTACACGGGGAGAAGCTGCGCTCCGTTCAGCGCCTTCTCGAGCTTGCTCGGCGCGGGTGCGCCCGCGGGCGGCGACTCGGCTGCGGGCGCCCGCTCGCGAAGCTGACGCAGGCGCTCGGAGAGTCGAGGTGTGGCCGCTCGCGCCGGCGCGCCCGCCGGCGCAGCGCGCGCCGCGGCGGGGTTGCGCGGAGCGATGGCGCCTCCGGCCGCAGCCTCTTCCATCTTCAGCTGCTCGCGCGCGCCATGGTTGTCGATCACCGCACGCCGGCGGTCGACCGCGAGCAGCCGCACGCCGGGGCTGATCTCCTGGCCGACCCTGAACGCGCGGCGCTTCTGGGTGCCCTGGTCGTCGATGCAGGCGACGGACTGGTCGGCGGGCTGCGCGGCCCAGGTTCCGCAGAGCTTCAGCCGCAGCGCGCTCTCCTTGAGCTCTTCAGTGACGGGCGCGGTCGGCGCAGCGACGCTGCTTCGAAACAGATTCCGGCTGGAGATCACGCGGTAGCGGTCGAGGCTCGCGTCCCTCTCGCCTGGGGCCTGCAGCGGCGGAACCGAGGCATCCGCGATCGGTCCGGCGCGCAGGACGGGAGCGAGGCCCGCGTACACCACCGCCAGACACGCGATCCCGAGCGCGATCTGTAGGGCTCGCATGCCGTAGCGCAGAAACACTCGCTCACTACCCCCGCCGGCTGGGCTCCTGAAGTGCGATGAAAACCCGAGAAATTCCGCTGGAGTCGGGGCGGACACGCGCGCCGTTGCCAGATCCGGGCCTCGTGCAGAAACGGTTCATGGATCGGCAACCGCGCGGCGCCGACTGTAGGATCCCCGCCCGGTAGATGAAGCGCTCCATCGTCCTATTCGCCGTCCTCGTCGCGATCGCCGGAGTCGGCGGGCTCGAGCTCGTCCGTTCCGGCGGCGGCGCCGACGATCTTCGCGAGGCGCTGCTGCGCCGGGTCTATCTGGGCTCGCCGCTGATGGAGGTGCAGATCCCGCCGGGAGAGTTCGAGACCCCGCTCGGCGCGGTCGACCTGTTGGTCTCGTTCGTCGGCGGGCCCCGCGTCGCGGTCGAGACGTTCCAGTGCCTGTTGAACGATCGCGACGTGACCGCGTCGCTGACGCTCGGGCGAAACGGTGCCGGCGGCTCGTTGATGGGGCTTCACGACGGCGAGAACCGGATCGTCCTGCGCGTGTTCGGCCGCAGCTGGTGGGGAGCCCTCGGCTTCGTAGAGGAGCGGCGCAGCCTGATCGTGCGCGTCCGCCCGCTTCCGTTCCTGGACGTCGCCTGACCCTGCTTGACACTCGAGGGGTCGGCCCTAGCTTGCGCCGCGTCTCTGGATCGGGCTGCAAGTACCCGATTCAGCTTAGGATTTCAGTCATCGGGGGAATAGCTTCATGGGACGTGTGATCGGGATCGACCTGGGTACGACGAACTCCGTCGTGGCGGTCATGGAAGGCGGCGAGCCGAAGGTGATCGCGAACGAGGAGGGGGGTCGCACGACGCCATCCGTCGTCGCGTTCACCAAGGACGGGCAGCGTCTGGTCGGCCAGATCGCGCGGCGCCAGGCGATCACCAATCCCGTGAACACGGTCTACTCGATCAAGCGATTCATGGGGCGGCGGATGGCCGAGGTGACCAACGAGATGAAGCTGGTCCCGTACAAGGTCGTGCCGGGCAAGAACGATCTGGTCACCGTCGAGGCGGGCGGCAAGTCGTACACGCCGCCCGAGATCTCCGCGATGATCCTGCAGAAGCTCAAGGCCGCCGCCGAGGCCTACCTCGGCCAGCCCGTGACGCAGGCGGTGATCACGGTCCCCGCGTACTTCAACGACGCCCAGCGCCAGGCGACCAAGGACGCGGGAACGATCGCGGGTCTCGAGGTGCTGCGGCTCGTGAACGAGCCGACTGCGGCGTCGCTGGCGTACTCGCTCGACAAGAAGAAGGACGAGAAGATCGCCGTCTACGACCTCGGCGGCGGCACGTTCGACATCAGCGTGCTCGAGGTCGGTGACAACACCGTCGAGGTTCTCTCGACCAACGGCGACACGCACCTCGGCGGCGACGACTTCGACGACCGCGTGATCCGCTACCTGGTCGAGGAGTTCAAGAAGGACCAGGGCGTCGACCTCGGCAAGGACCCGATGGCGATGCAGCGGCTGAAGGAAGCCGCGGAGAAGGCGAAGATCGAGCTCTCGACCGTGACGGAGACGGAGATCAATCTGCCCTACGTCACCGCGGACGCGTCGGGCCCCAAGCACATGAACCTGCGCCTGTCGCGCGCGAAGTTCGAGCAGCTGATCGAGGATCTGGTGCAGCGCACGCTCGATCCGGTGCGCCAGGTGTGCAAGGACGCGGGGCTCGCGCCTGGCGAGATCGACGAGGTCGTGCTCGTCGGCGGCTCCACGCGGATCCCGAAGGTGCAAGAGCTCGTGAAGTCGTTCTTCGGCCGCGAGCCGCACCGCGGTGTGAACCCGGACGAGGTGGTCGCGGTCGGCGCCGCGATCCAGGCGGGCGTGCTCACCGGCGAGGTGAAGGACGTGCTCCTGCTCGACGTGACGCCGCTCTCGCTCGGAATCGAGACGCTCGGCGGCGTGATGACCAAGCTCGTCGAGCGCAACACCACGATCCCGACCAAGCGCAGCCAGGTGTTCTCGACCGCGAGCGACAACCAGCCGCAGGTCGAGATCCACGTCCTGCAGGGCGAGCGCGAGATGGCGGTCGACAACCGCACGCTCGGACGCTTCGTGCTCGACGGACTGCCGCCCGCGCCACGCGGCGTGCCGCAGGTCGAGGTGAGCTTCGACATCGACGCGAACGGAATCCTCTCGGTCTCCGCGCTCGACAAGGCGTCGAAGAAGCAGCAGTCGATCCGCATCGAGGGATCGAGCGGCCTCGACAAGACCGCGATCGAGAAGATGGTCCGCGACGCCGAGCTGAACGCCTCGGACGACAAGCAGCGGCGCGAGCGCATCGACGCGCGTAACGCGCTCGACGCGATGGTCTACGAGGCGGAGAAGACCGTGCGCGAGCACAAGGAGAAGATCCCGCTCGCGCAGCTGAACCCGCTCGAGAGCGCGATCTCCGACTGCAAGACGCTGCTCGCCAACGAGGCGGCCGATGCCGCCGAGCTGAAGGCGAAGGGCGAGGCGCTGCAGCGCGCGCTCCACGCGGTTTCCGAGGCGCTCTACAAGGCGGAGGCGGCGCAGGGCCAGGCGACGGAGCCGGGAGCGGCGGAGAAGAGCGGAGCGAGCGAAGACGGCCAGGTCGTCGACGCGGACTTCACCGAGGAGAAGTGAACCCCGGCCTCGGGAGTCGCTGATGCGCGTACAGCGGGGCAAGATTGCCCGCGAGCTGGCACAGCTCGAAGAGCAGATGGACCGCGCCTTCGAGCGGGTGCTCGCGTCGGCGATGCGGCTGCCCGGCGGCGTCGACGCGTGGCGTCCCGCGCTCGACGTGTACCAGACGGAGCGCTCGGTCGTGGTGCGCGTCGAGCTAGCGGGCGTGTCGAGCGAGGACGTGCGCGTGGTCGTCGACGGCGAATACGTGCAGATCAGCGGTCGTCGCAGGTTCGGATGCTCCGAAGACCGACAGCACCACCTTCTGATCGAGATTCCCCAGGGCCCGTTCGAGCGGGTGCTGCGCATGCGCGAGCCCTATGACGCCGACCGGGTCGGAGCCCGGCTCGAGAACGGCGTACTCACGATCGAGCTTCCCCAGCGACAGAGCGGCGCGAGACTGATCGCGGTGAGGTCCACATGACGAGTGACGAGTTCATGCACGGCGCGCCCGACGAAGAGGTCGAGCCGTCCGCCGTCCCGAGTCGCGAGGAGCCGCTGCCCGAGATCCTGCCGGTGCTGCCGCTGCGCAACACCGTTCTGTTTCCCACGATCGTCGCCCCGATGGCCGCGACCACCGAGCGCGCGAAGCGCCTGGTGGACGACGCGCTCGCCGCGGACCGCCTGATCGTCACAGTCGCCGCGCGCGACCCCGAGGTGACGGAGCCCGGCGCGGAGGACTTGTACACGGTCGGCACGGCGGTGCGAATCCTGCGCATGACCAAGACCGAGGACGGCGCGCAGCGGCTCTGGGTGCAGGGGCTGCGCCGCGTCGAGGTCGGCGCGTACGAGCAGACCAGGCCCTATCTGCGCGCGCACGTGAAGGCGCTGGCCGAGGACCGCTCCGCGAGCCTCGAGCTCGAGGCGCTGCACCGCAACGTGGCACGCCAGTTCGCGATCGTCGCCGAGGGCTCGCAGACCATCTCCGAGCCGGTGCGCGGGATGGTCGCGCAGCTCGAGGACTCCTCGGCGCTCGGCGACGTGGTCGCCGCGAACCTCGGTCTCACGGTGGCGGATCGACAGCAGCTGCTCGAGCAACTCGACGTGCAGAAGCGCCTGGAGCGCCTCTCCGAGCATCTCGCGCGCGAAGCCGAGGTACGCTCGCTCGAGCAGGAGATCCGCACGCAGGTGCAAGAGGAGCTGACCCGAAACCAGCGCGAGTACGTGCTTCGCGAGCAGGCGCGCGCGATCCGCAGGCAGCTCGGCGAGTACGAGACGCCGACCGAGCAGGTCGAGGAGCTGCGCCGGCGGATCGAGGCGGCCAAGGTCCCCGAGAGCGTGATGGAGGTCGCCGAGCGCGAGCTCGGCCGGCTGGCGGCACAGCCGCCCGGCGCGATGGAGGCCGGCTCGATCCGCTCGTACCTGGAGTGGATCGCGGATCTGCCCTGGTCGACCTCGACCGAGGACACCCTCGACATCGCGGGCGCTCGCGTGATCCTCGACGAGGACCACTACGACATCGAGAAGGTGAAGGAGCGGATCCTCGAGTTCATCGCGGTGGTGAAGCTCAAGCGCGACCTGCGCGGCCCGATCCTGTGCTTCGTGGGCCCGCCGGGCACCGGCAAGACGTCGCTCGGTCGGTCGATCGCAAGGGCGGTCGGGCGCAAGTTCGCGCGCCTCTCGCTCGGCGGGGTGCGCGACGAAGCGGAGATCCGCGGACACCGGCGCACCTACGTGAGCTCGCTTCCGGGACGGATCCTGCAGACACTTCGGCGCGTCGGGACCAACAACCCGGTCTTCATCCTCGACGAGATCGACAAGCTCGGCGCGGATTTCCGCGGCGATCCGTCGTCGGCGCTGCTCGAGGTGCTGGATCCGGAGCAGAACTCGGCGTTCAGCGATCACTACCTGGAGGTTCCCTTCGACCTTTCGAAGGTGCTGTTCATCGCCACCGCGAACATGCTCGAGAACATCCCGCCGGCGCTCCGCGATCGGATGGAGGTGATCGAGCTGCCGGGCTACACCGAAGAGGACAAGCTCGAGATCGCGCGGCGCCACCTGCTGCCGCGACAGCTCGCGCAGCACGGTCTGACCGAGCGCGCGCCGCGGATCAGCGACGAGGCGATCCGCGCCGTGATTCGCAACTACACGCACGAGGCGGGCCTGCGAAATCTCGAGCGCGAGCTCGGCAAGGTCGCGCGCAAGCTCGCGCGCAGGATCGTCGAGGCCGGCGACGCGAGCGCCGCGACCCTCGAGGCTGGTGATCTGCACGGCCTGCTCGGGCCCGCACGCTTCGAGCCCGAGGTCGCCGGCCGGGTGCAGATCCCGGGCGTCTCCGTGGGCCTCGCGGTCACCGAGGGCGGCGGCGAGATCCTGTTCATCGAGGCGACGCGCATGAAGGGGAAGGGCGAGCTGCAGATCACCGGCTCGGTGCGCGACGTGATGCGCGAGTCCGCCATGACGGCCGTGGCGCTCGTGCGCACGAGCGCCGCGCAGCTCCGGCTCGACCCCGCGCTGTTCGGAGAAAGCGCGATCCACATCCACGTCCCTGCGGGCGCGACGCCCAAGGACGGGCCGAGCGCGGGGATCGCGATCGTGACGGCGCTGGCGAGCCTGCTGCTCGACAAGCCGGTCCCGCCGGATCTGGCCATGACCGGGGAGATCACGCTTCGCGGCAAGGTCTTGCCGGTCGGCGGTATCAAGGAGAAGATCCTCGCGGCGAAGCGAGCCGGCGTCACGCACGTGCTGATTCCGGCGGGGAACGAGAAGGACCTGGTCGAGATCCCAGCGGATCGCATCTCGGACCTGAAGATCGAGCCCGTGGAGAGGATCGAGCAGGTGTTGCAGATCGTGTTCGGCCGGGACGTGTGGGTTTGAATCGGATCCCGCGCCCGCTGCTCGCGCTCGGGCTGTTGCTGCTCGCCAGCGCCTGCGCGACGCCGGCGCGCCACGAAGCCGAGATCGCGCGGCAGCGAGCGCTCTCCGCCGATCTCGTGCAGTGCAAGCAGCGCGCGCTCGACATGAGGGGGACGCGAGAGAAGCTGCTTCTCGAGAAGCAGTCGCTGGATCAGGAGCGACTAAACCTGATCGCCGAGATCGAGGCCGAGCGCGGCGGGAACTCCGAGCTGCGCAAGACGCTCGAGGCGGAGCGCAGCTCGAAGAAAGCCGAGATCCAGCAGCTCTCCGGCACCTACCAGAGCCTGGTCGAGCAGCTCGAGTCGGAGGTGCGCTCGGGCGAGGTCGAGATCGAGGAGCTCCGCGGCCGGCTGCAGGTGCGCGCGCTCGACCAGATCCTGTTCGACTCGGGAAGCGCCGAGCTCGAGCCGCGCGGGCGCGAGGTGCTGGCGAAGGTGGCGAGGCAGCTCGCCAAGGTCTCCGACCGCCGCGTGCGCGTCGAAGGCCACACCGACGACGTGCCGATCGCGACCGCACGCTTCCCGTCGAACTGGGAGCTGTCGGTCGGCCGCGCCGCGACGGTGGCGCGCTTCCTCGCCGAGCAGGGTGTCGCGGCCGAGCGGCTCGAGGCGGCGGGCTTCGGCGAGTTCCGGCCGATCGCGAGCAACGCCGATCCCGCGGGCCGCGCGAGAAATCGCCGCATCGAGATCGTGCTGGCGCCGCTCGCCGCGGAGTGAGCGCGCGCGAGCTGCTCGCGGCGCTGCACGCTGTAGCGCTGGACGCGGTACACGCCGGGCGCGCGCTCGAACGCGCGCTCGAAGCCGACGATCCGGGGACCGGCCCGTTCCAGCTTCTCGCCGCGGGGAAGGCGGGCTGCGCGATGGCGGAGGCCGCGATCTCGGTTCTCGGCACGCGAATCGCGTCTGGCGCGGTCACCACCAAGGACGGCCACGCGCGCAGGATCGCCGGCCTCGAAGTTCGCGAGGCCGCGCATCCGCTTCCGGACTCCAGAAGCGAGGCCGCGGCGCGCGACGCTCTCCTCCGGGCGGGCTCGCTCGCCGGCGCGGAGCAGCTGATCGTCCTGATCTCTGGCGGGGCGTCGGCGCTCTGGTGCGCGCCGGCCGCGGGCATCACGCTCGCCGAGAAGCGCGCGCTCACCCGGACTCTGCTGCGCTCGGGAGTGTCGATCCGCGAGCTCAACACCGTCCGCAAGCACGTCTCCGCGATCAAGGGCGGAGGACTGGTTCGCGCCGCGGCCGGGCGACGCGTTCGCGTGTATGCCGTCTCCGACGTGCCGGGTGACGCGCTGTCGGAGATCGGCTCGGGACCCGCGAGCCCGGACCCGACGCGCTTTCGCGACGCGCTCGAGATCGTGCGCGCGCACCGCGTGGAGCATGGGCTCGCGCCATCCGTGCGGGAACACCTCGAGCGCGGCGCTTCGGGGGAAATCGAGGAAACGCTCGAGCCGGACGACGCGCGCGCCGCGCTCTGCGAGGGGCGTGTCGTCGCTTCTCTCGACGACGCGCTCGCGGCCGTGTCGACCGCGGCGAAAGCCCGCGGGCTGCGTGCGCGCGCGCTCGGTCGCGCGCTCGACGACGACGTCGCCGATCTGGCACCGCGACTCGCGGACGAGGTGCGACGCGCGCGCGCGGACGGCTTCGATCTGCTCGTCGCGGGCGGAGAGCCGACCGTGACGGTTCGCGGCTCGGGGCGGGGAGGGCGCGCGCAGGAGCTCGCCGTGCGCCTCGCGCTCGAGCTCTCGAGCGAGCCGGGCTGGGCCGCGCTCAGCGCGGGCACGGACGGAAGTGATGGCCCGACCGACGCCGCTGGCGCCTGGGCCGATCCCGCGAGTCTCGCTCGTGCGGGCGCGCTCGGCTTCGAGCCCCGCTCGCGCCTCGCCGCGAGCGACGTCTACCCGATGCTCGACGCCGCGGGCGATCTGTTCCGCACCGGCCCCACGCAGACCAACGTCGCCGACCTTCTGCTCGTGCGGGTGCAGCCGGGCTCCGGCCTGGACTAAGCTCGGATGTGCGTGCGAAGACTCGGCTGGATCGCGCTGCTCGTGCTCGCCGCCAGTGCTCCGGCCGGCTGGCTGATCAGCGACCGGCTCGAGTCGCGAAACGAGTTCTGCACGAGCTGTCACCTGGACGCCGCGACGCCGCTCCACGAGCAGAAGGCCGCGGACTTCGCCGAGGGCCCCGCATCGAGCCTGGCCGCGGCGCACCGCGAGGCAAAGCTCGAGTTCCGCTGCATCGATTGCCACGGCGGCGCGAGCTTCGCGAATCGGCTCCGGGTCAAGTCCGTGGCCGCGCGCGACGCGCTCCGGTACCTGCTCGGCCGCTTCGAGGAGCCGCAGACCATGCAGCACCCGCTCTGGAACGAGGACTGCGCGAAGTGCCACGGCGTGTACTCGCCCGCGCGAGCCGACGCATTCCACGCGATCGAGGTGCACAATCTTCCCGCGTTCGAGTTCGACTGTGTAGAGTGCCACGATGCGCATCCAAAGGGCCGCAGGGCGTCGCTCGCGTACCTGCAGAGCGAGCGGCTCGTCGCGGTGTGCCGAAACTGCCATGAGGAGTTCTGACCGATGAGCCGACGCCGGATCTCAGCCCTGGCAATCTCCGCGCTGATCGGTGCGATTCTCGCGCCGGCCGCCCTCACGCACGCGTATCCGGGCGGCACGCCCGGCTACGTCGCCGACGTCGCGCCGTACTGCGCGTCGTGCCACTCGTCCGCTTCGGACGACCAGCTCGCCGGAGTCCCCGCGCCGCGCGTAGCCGCGGAGCTCGCCGCGAACAAGCACATCGCGAAGATCCAGACCGCGGGCGAGGGCTCACCCTACAAGGGTCTGGGCGCCGCGGAGCGGAAGGCGCTGATCGCGGCGATCCAGAAGGTCGACGCCGCGACGAAGATCTCGCTCGCGGCGCCCGCGAGCGCGAAGGCCGGCGAGCTGATCGAGATCGTCGTCGAGGTGACCGGCGGCTCGGCGCCCGTGCTCGGAATCGCGCTCGTGGATTCGAATCAGCGCTGGCAGTCGAGCCCCGCGACCTCGGCCGGCTGGCAGGTGAGCGGAAAGCCGGTCGTCACGGGACCCGACGGCAAGCCACAGACGAAGTTCACCGACGGCCGCAACCCCGCGCTGCGGCCTGGCACGAGCTACGTGAACGTCGAAGGCATCGCGTCCGACCCGGTGGCCGGAACGTATTCGACCGTGAAGGTCGCCTGGAAGCTGCGCGCGCCGGCACAGGCCGGCGACGTACCGCTGGCGGCGGTGCTGCTCTACGGCACCGAGCTGTCCTCGCCGCACGGCGCGGTCGAGACGCCGACCGGAAAGGTGCCGCTCGGAGGATTCACCGGCAGCTCCGGGCGCGTGAAGTTCAGCGACGTGAAGACGATCCGGGTCCAGTAGGGCGCCCGCGGATGCCCGTCGATGGCGAGACGTTCAAGAAGGCGCTCGGTGCCTGGGCGAGCGGAGTCACGATCGTGACATCGCAGCTCGGCGCCGAGCGCATGGGCATGACGGTGTCGGCCTTCTCGTCGGTGAGTCTCTCGCCGCCGCTGGTGCTGGTCTGCGCCGACAAGGGCTCGAACACCCACGCTCTGATCCGAAAGTCACACGCGTTCACCGTGAACGTGCTCTCGAGCGAGCAGAGCGCGCTCTCGAACCTGTTCGCGGACAAGGAACGCGAGGCGATCCGCTTCGACGGGCTCGACTGCGCGCTCGGCGCGACCGGCTGCCCGCGACTTCCCGGCGCCCTCGCCGCGCTCGACTGCCGCGTTCGCGACGAGATCGACGCTGGAGACCACATCGTCTACATCGGGCTGGTCGAGGCCGCCTCGCTCGACGCCGCGCGAGAGCCGCTCGTCTACTTCCGCGGCGGGTACAAGTCGCTCTCTTCGCTCTGAGCCAGCCGCTCCAGCGCCAGGACCAGCGCCTGCGTGCCGCTGCGGCCGTGCCCGAGCGGTGGAAGCTCGCGGTACAGCCGCTCGGCGAGTTCGAGCCCGGGCAGAGCGAGCCCCATCCGCTTCGCCTCGCGCAGCGCGATGCCCATGTCCTTCACGAAGTGCTCGACGTAGAAGCCCGGCGCGAAATCGCGCGCGGCGATCTTCGGGCCGAGCTGGTGGATCGCCCAGGACGAGGCCGCGCCGCCGCCCACGGACGCGATCACCCGCAGCGGATCGAGCCCCGCTCGCCGCGCGTACAGCAGTGCCTCGCAGACGCCCACCATGTTCGCGGCGATCAGCGTCTGGTTCACCATCTTGGTGTGCTGGCCTGCGCCGGCGTCCCCTTGGAGCACGATCGTCCGGCCGAGTCGAGCGAGCAGCGGTCGGACCCGCTCGAGCACGGACGCGTCGCCGCCGACCATGATCGAGAGCGTCGCGGAGATCGCGCCGACGTCTCCGCCGGAGACCGGGGCGTCCAAAGCCCAGGCGCCGCGAGCTCGCGCCGCGGCATGGATCTCGCGCGCCAGGCTCGGCTCGCTCGTCGTCATGTCGACCAGGATCGCGTCGGTTCGAATGCGGCCGAGCGCGCCGCGCGGCCCGAGCACGACCTCGCGAACGTCTGCCGGGAAGCCGACGATCGTGAAGATCACGTCGCTCCGCGCGGCGACCTCGGCAGGCGAGTCGGCCCAGACGGCGCCGCGCGAGAGCAGCGGCTCGGCGCGCGCGCGGGTCCGGGAGTGCACGGTGACGGGGTGCCCTGCCTCGATCATGTGCGCGCACATCGCGGCGCCCATCACGCCGGTGCCGATCCAGCCCACGGGCCTTCGAGCGGCGTCACTCACGCGTGTAGCCACGTGGATTCCGGCGATGCCACTCCCAGGCGCTCGCGAGGATCTCGTCGAGGCTCGCGCGCGGAGCCCAGCCGAGCACGCGCTGGGCTCGCTCGCGGCTCGCGACGAGTCGCGCCGTGTCGCCGGGGCGCCGTTCGCCGACCTCGAAGCGGACGCTCCGGCCCGTGACGCGCTCGGTCGCGCGGATCACCTCGAGCACCGAGTGCCCCGTCCCGGTACCCAGGTTGATCGCCTCGCCCGCGCCGGACGCGGCGCGCGCGGTCCAGTCGAGCGCGAGCGCGTGCGCGCTGGCGAGGTCGGCCACGTGGACGTAGTCGCGGATGCAGGTGCCGTCGGGCGTGGCGAAGTCGTGCCCGTACACGGTCAGGCGATCGCGCAAGCCGAGCAGAGTCTGCAGCACGATCGGGACCAGGTGCGTCTCGGGCTCGTGGTGCTCACCGTGCACGCCGTCGGCGCTGCCGCCCGCGGCGTTGAAGTAGCGCAGCGCCACGAAGCGCAAGCCCTGCCCGCGCGCGAAGTCTGCGAGCATGCGCTCGACCGCGAGCTTGGTGGTCGCGTAGGGGCTCGCCGGTGCGAGCGGCGCGGTCTCGACGAGCGGCATCTCGGAGGTCTCGCCGAAGACCGCGGCCGTGCTCGAGAAGACGATCCGATCCGCTCCTCCGTCGCGCATCGCCTCGAGCAGAGCGAGCGTGCCCGCGACGTTGTTGCGCCAGTAGGCCTCGGGCCTGCGCACGGAGTCGGCGACCGAGGTGAACGCGGCGAAGTGGAGCACCGCCTCGATCTGGTGATCGCGGATCAGCGCCGCGATCCGCTCGCGCTCGTGGATGCCGCAGACGGTCAGGCTTCCGGGCGGGGCGGCCTCCCGGTGGCCGGCCGAGAGGTCGTCGATCACGTGGAGCTCGTGTCCCAGCGCCGCGAGGTGCCGGGCCGTGAACCCGCCCACGTAGCCGGCTCCGCCGGTCAGCAACAGGCGCATGAGTTTTCCGGGTTCACGCTACCATCGCCGCATGGAAGTCGACTGACTTCGGAGGAACCATGGATTACCTCGGAATCGTGACCGTGCTCGCCCTCTTCGAATACCTGGCGTTCTCGATCATGGTCGGGCGCGCGCGGGTAACGTACGGGATCAAGGCTCCTGCGACCACCGGGCACGAGATCTTCGAGCGGTTCTACCGCGTGCACCAGAACACGCTCGAGCAGCTGGTGCTCTTCCTGCCCGCGCTCTGGGTCTTCGGCACGCACGTGAGCGAGAAGTGGGGCGCGATCCTGGGCCTGCTGTTCATCGTCGGCCGCGCGGTCTACGCCCGGGGCTACCTCGCGAATCCGGAGCGGCGCGGGATCGGCTTCCTGATCGGCTTCGTCGCGAACGGCATCCTGCTGATCGGCGGCCTGGTCGGCGCGATCTACGGCACCTGAGTCAGGTCGCGAGCGCGTCCACCGAGCCGCGCGCGCAGACGAGCTCGAACGCGTGTGCGATTCGCGCGCGAGAGGCGCCGACGCGCGCGCCGAGCTCGCGCGCGGTCTCGCCGCGGCCGAGCAGGGCCGCGACCAGCTCGGCGATCTCGCCTTGTAGCGGCAGCGTCTCGACCGCGCGTCCCGCGTGCCAGCGCGCGCAGGCCTCGACCTGCCGCAGAATCGCGTAGTCCGCGAGCAGCGCCTCGATCCGCGCCCCCGCGCTGGCCGCCCGAAGCATCGCGGGCACGGACGGGAGCGCGCTGTCGGTGATCTGCAATCCACGCTCGAGAAGCGCGCCCGCCGCCAGGAACTCGACGTCCATCACGCCGCCTCGGCCGGCCTTCAGCGCGGCCTGCTTCTCGTCCTCGACGCCGCGCTCCTCGACGACGCGCTTGCGCATGTCGGCGACGTACGTCCACGGGTTCTCCTCCTGGCGCGCGATCCGATCGCGAGTCTCGGTGAGGGTGCGCTGCGCGCGCTCGAGATCGCCCGCCACCGCGCGCGAGCGAAGCAGCGCGAGGTGCTCCCAGGTGGCGGCATGCTCGACCTGGTAGCGCGAGAAGGCCTCGTGCGTGGTGACCAGCGATCCTTGCTGCCCCGAAGGGCGAAGCCGCGAGTCCACGTGGTAGGCGTAGCCCGCCCCGGTCATCGTCGACAGATAGCTGATCCAGCGCTGCGCGATCCGGGAAGGCTGCAGCGCGTCGGGAAGCTCGTCTCGGTACAGGAAGATCACGTCGAGGTCGGAGTGGTAGGTGAACTCCCGGCCGGCGAGCTTTCCCATTCCCAGCACGGCGAGCCCGGATCCACTGCCGTCGGCGACGCGCCCCTCCGCTGCGGCGAGCGCCTGCCGCATGCAGCTCTCCGCGATCAGCGAGAGAAACTCCGACACCTCCTCCGGGTCCGCGAGCCCGCCGAGCTGCAGGCACGCGGCGAAGAGCATCTCGTCGCGGCGCAGCAGGCGCAGCGAGTCGAGGAAGTCCTCGAGCTCGACGCCGGGGTCGTACGCGGCGGCGCGGTCGAGCTCGGCCGCGCGCGCGCGCAGCGCGCCTGGAGCGGCGCTCGCGATTCGCGCCAGGAGCTCGGGGCGGTGCGCGAGGTAGCGGCCCCAGGCGGCATGCCCGGCAATGGCGCGGGCAACGCCGGCGAGCTGGCGATCGTCGAAGCGGTCCCAGATCGGGTCGCTGCCGCGGCGCTCGACCAGCGGGGCCGCGGCGTTGGCGAGCATCGCTCGCAGCGGCGATTCGCCCAAGGCGGCCTCGAGCTTTGCTTCAAGGTTCATCGGCTCTCGCGCTCTCGAGCACCAGGTTTTCGAAGTGCCGGCGAACTTCGGTCCGGACGCGCGTCCAGTCGTCGAGGAGCGCCTCGCGCGCATGGCGCCCTTCGGGCTCCGCGTATCCCATCCGGCGCGCCAGTCCGAGCTGGGCGGTCGGCTCGCGCGGAAAGGCCTGGGTCTGGCGCTCGTCGACCATCTGCACGCAGTGCTCGGCGCGGCGCAGCCAAAGGTAGGCGTCGCGCAGTGCCTCGGTGACGGGCTCGGGAAGCTGGCCGAGCCGCGCGAGTGCGTCGAGCCCGAGCAGCACGTTCCCCGTGCGCAGGGCCGGCTCCCGGCCCCCGAAGAAGAGCTGGAACGCCTGCAGCAGGAACTCGACGTCGCGAATTCCTCCCGGGCCCTCCTTCAGGTCGGCTTCGAGATCGCGGCCGGCTTCGAGCCGCTCGTCCTCGATGCGCCGCTTCATCGCGCGCACGCCCCGGATCGCCTCGGGCCCGACGGAGCGGCGCCAGACGAACGGTCCGATCCCGCGCTCGAACGCCTCGGCCGTCGCGCGCGGGCCGGCGACGTGGCGCAGCCGGATCATCATCTGGCGCTCCCAGTCCGCGCCGAAGCTCTCGTAGTAGCCGAGCGCCGCGTCGACGGGATTTGCGATCACGCCGCCGCGCCCCTCGGGCCGAAGCTCGAGATCGACGCGGTAGCCGAAGCCGTCCTCACTCGGAACCTCGAGGTGTTTCTTGAAGACCTGCACCAGGCGCGCGACGCTCGCGTGGCGCTCCATGTCGGGCTCGCCCTCCGCGGACTCGTACAGGAAGAGCAGGTCGACGTCGGACGAGAAGTTCAGCTCCGCGCCGCCGAGTTTGCCGAGCGCGAAGAGCGCGGGCGGCGGCGCGTCGGTCTCGCGCGAGGCCGCGCCGAGCGCAGCGCCGAGGCAGCGATCGGCGAGCTGCGACAGCTCGTCGAGGCTGTGCTCGAAGGGCCGTCCCGCGATGTCGCGCGCGGCGATGCGCAGCAGGCCCTTGTATTTCGCGATCCGGATCGCGGTCCAGTCGGGCTCGATCGTCCCGGCGTCGGGTGCGTCGGGCGGATCGCCCGCGAGCTCCTCGCACCAATGCGGGTGGCGAAGCAGCAGGCGCGCGAGGAAGTCGCTCGACCCGAGCAGGCGAGGCAGGCCCGGCATTCTCGAGAGATCGAGCGGACGTCCGCGCGTGCCGCGGTAGCGCGCCGCGAGCTCCACCAGGCAGTGCGCCGCGTAGCCGGGTCGAGCGGAGAGCAGGAGCTCGGGAAGCCAGCGCTCGCGCGCGGCCGCGAGATCGTCGTGTGCCACGGCCTCGCCCACCCGTGTCGCGGTGAGCGCGGGGTCGCTGGCGCCGAGCGCCTCGAATGCGCCGCTCGTGGCCTCGCCGCGCAGGGCCGCGGCGATCAGGGTATCGAGCAGGGAACTCACTCGCCGGGGGCCGCGAAGCGCGCGCCGCGTTTGAGCTCGGGCGGCAATGTGAATCGAACGCCTTCGTCGACGATCGCGAGCGACTCCACGCGACGTCCGCCGAGCTCGACCAGCCGCTCGGTCACCGCCTTCACCAGGAACTCTGGCGTCGAGGCGCCGGCGGTCACGCCGACGCAGCTCGAACCCTCGAGCCAGCGCGGGTCGATGCTCTGCGCGTCCTCGACCAGCTGTGCGCGCGCGCCGCGCGCGGCGGCGACCTCGACCAGTCGATTCGAATTGCTCGAGCTCGTCGCGCCCACCACCAGTACGACGTCGCAGCGTTCGGTCAGCGCCTTGACCGCGTTCTGGCGGTTCTGCGTCGCGTAGCAGATGTCGTCCTTGCCGGGCAGGCGGATGTTCGGGAAGCGCGCGCGGAGCGCGGCGATGATCTCGCGCGTGTCGTCCACCGAGAGCGTGGTCTGGGTCACCACCGCGAGCTTGTCGGGGCTGCGAATCTCGAGCTTCGCGACGTCGGCGATCGTCTCGACCAGGTGCATGCGGCCCGGAGCGTGGCCGAGCGTGCCCTCGACCTCGACGTGGCCGCGGTGTCCGACCAGCACGATGTCGAAGCCGTCGCGCGCGTAGCGCAGCGCCTCGACGTGCACCTTGGTAACGAGCGGGCAGGTGGCGTCGAGTGTGCGGAGCTTGCGCTGCTCGGCCTCGCGGCGCACGGCCGGCGAGATCCCGTGCGCGCTGAAGATCAGCAGGCTGCCCTCGGGAACCTCCGCGAGATTCTCGGTGAAGATCGCGCCCTGCCGGCGCAGGCCGCCGACCACGTGTCGGTTGTGCACGATCTCGTGGCGCACGTAGACGGGCTTCCCGTAGACTTCGAGCGCGAGCTCGACGATCTCGATCGCACGGTCGACGCCGGCGCAGAAGCCGCGCGGGCTCGCGAGCAGGATCTCGAAGGGCATGGCCGGGCTAGCTTATCGCGGCTGCGCGCCGGCCGCCTCGGCGCTTCCCAGAGCCGCGCGGATCCGCGGCACGTTGAGCAGCGCCGAAAGCCCGACGTAGTAGCCCGGACCGAGCGCGAGAGTGATCCAGATCCAGCGCGGCGACGGATCGGGCCGGACCGCGAGGCACGAGAACGTGAGCACCCACGCGGCGAGCACCGCGAGCGAGAGCGGTCGGAGCATTCGCGTGCGGCTGGGATAGATGTACTTCAGCGGCACGAAGATCGCGGCCGAGAGCCCGATCACCCAAGCGAGCACGGTGTAGGGCGCGGACTGCATCAAGTACAGGTACATGACCGCGACGTTCCAGTACGAGGGCCAGCCCAGGAAGAAGAAGTCGTCGGTCTTCGCTTTGTCCTGGCTGAATCCGTACGCGGAGGCGAGCACGGGAAGCGCGACCCAGGCGGGGTTCGGGAGCATCTGTGCGGCGATCAGGAAGCACACCGGCAGCAGCACGTAGGTGAAGTAGTCGCAGATGTCGTCCAGCCGGCGGCCGTCGAACCAGGGGATCTGCTTGCGCACGTCGACGGCGCGCGCGAGCGCCCCGTCGGTGGAGTCGATCACCATCGTCAGCATCATCAGATACATGGCCAGACGGAACTGACCCTGGAAGCAGGCGACGACGCCATACACGCCGAGCACGGCCGAAGACGCCGTGTAGAGGTGCACGAGCCAGGCTGCGAAGCGGCGCACGGGCACAGCATAGCGGAGGCGGTATATTGGGACGCGATGACCGAGAAGCGCGAGATCCTGAGGCAGGGCCAGGACTCCTTCCTCACGACCAAGATGGACGCGGTCGTGAACTGGGGTCGGAAGTATTCGTTCTTCCTGTATCCGTTCGTGACCGCGTGCTGTGGCATGGAGTTCATGTCGGCGGCCGGACCGCGCTACGACTTGGATCGCTTCGGCGCCGCGCTGCCGCGCTTCTCTCCGCGCCAGGCGGACCTCCTGATGGTGGTCGGCACGATCAGCCACCGACAGGCGCCCATACTGAAGAAGGTCTACGACCAGATGGCCGAGCCGAAGTGGGTCGTGGCCTGGGGAGCCTGCACCTGCTCGGGTGGACCGTACAACAACTACTCGACGGTCCAGGGCATCGACACGATCGTCCCGGTCGACATCTACATACCGGGCTGCCCGCCGCGCCCGGAGGCCGTGCTCGACGGCCTGATCAGGCTGCAGGGCGTGGTTCAGCGCACCCCCGGATGGAACGTGCCCCATCACAAGGAGACGAAGGACCTGCTCCTGCCGATCATCGAAAAACCGGTCGCCTGAGGCCCGTTCTCGCCCCCATCTGCCGCTCAAGGGAGCGGCAACTCCGCACGAAGAGTAGGGAAGAGACCGCGGCCGCCGAGGCGAACCAGAACAGGGGCGCGCCGAGACGGGCGCGCTTCGAGACGGGGCGAGGATGAAGGCGTTCGACCTGGTCGTGATCGGTTCCGGGCCCGGCGGGTACGTCGCCGCGATTCGCGCGGCGCAGCTGGGCATGCAGGTCGCGATCGTCGAGGAGCAGCCGAACCTGGGCGGCGTCTGCCTGAACTGGGGCTGCATTCCGACCAAGGCGATCCTGTCCTCCGCCGAGATCTTCGAGGCGGTGAAGCACGGCGTCCCGGGGCTCTCGGTCGAGAAGCTCACCGCCGACTACGGCGCGGTGATCGACGCGAGTCGCAAGGTGGCGGAGCGCCTCGCGCGCGGCGTGCGCAGCCTGATGAAGAAGAACAAGATCGAGGTGGTCGCGGGCCGCGGTCGGCTCGCGAGCGGCAGCCAGGTGGTCGTCACCGCGGACGGAGCCGAGCAGGCGCTCGAGGCGAGCCACGTGATTCTCGCCACCGGCTCGACGGAGTTCGTGTTTCCGGGTCTCGCGATCGACGGCAAGCGCGTGCTCACCAGCCGCGAGGCGCTCGAGGCGCGCGAGCGCCCGGAGTCGCTCGTGGTGATCGGCGGCGGCGCGGTGGGTCTCGAATTCGCCTACGCGTACAACGCCTACGGCACGAAGGTGACCGTGGTGGAGATGAAGGATCAGCTCCTGCCCGGCTTCGACGCGGAGACCGCGAAGGCGCTCGCGAGCTCGCTCTCGCGCGCCGGGATCAAGATCCTGACCGGAACCGCCTACAAGGGTCTGGAGAGCGACGCGAAGGGCGTCGCGGTCACGGTCACCGGCGGGAAGGGCGACGAGACGCTGCGCGCGGACCAGGCGCTGGTCGCCGTCGGCCGCCGCGCGCTGGGAAAGGATCTGGGCCTGGAGACGCGGGGCGTCGAGATCGAACGCGGCTTCGTGAAGGTCGATGCGAGCTACCGGACCAAAGCGGCGGGCGTGTACGCGGTCGGGGATTGCAGCGGTCCGCCGCTGCTCGCCCACAAGGCGTCACATGAGGGCGTCGCCGCGGTCGAGATCATCGCCGGAATCCGCACGCACGGCATCGATCTGCGCAAGGTTCCGGCCTGCATCTACAGCCAGCCGCAGGTCGCGAGCATCGGACTCTCCGAGGCGGACGCGCGCGCGGCCCC
>VGRW01000006.1 GCA_016875225.1 Deltaproteobacteria bacterium | reverse complement strand
ATGCTGATCACGAGCGGCGTCCTCCTGCGCCCGTCGACGTTCGACGAGCGTTCTGGTTTTCATCAACCAGGAGTGTACGCCGCTCTCCTTTCACCCTCGCTCATACACACTCTATGCCGCAGGACCCGGGCTCCACGTCCAGACAGGCCGCGATCAGATCCGTTTCCGTTCCCTTGAGCTTCGCGAGCTTGCCTTCGAAGGACTCGTAGCAGGTCAGCTTCGCTTTCACATCCCAATTGGCCCGAGCCGGAAGCGCGGGCAGCACGAACAGAGACAGAACACCGAGAGCAACGATCGAACGCATGTAAAACCTCCTTGTTCCCATGGCTCGTCACGCTCGGCGCGTCTGTCAACGAGGTCGCAGAGCCCGCGATCAGCCGGGCTTCGCCTTGATCCGCACCGGCATTCGCGCGAGGCGCTCGAAGTCACGCTGCTGCCGCCGAACGCCCCACCAGTCGTAGAGGAAGATCTCGATCGGGCGCCACATGGCGACCCAGCCGCCGATCAGCAGGCTCTCGCGGCCGAGCTGGAACAGCGCGGAGCTTCCCACCTCGGCCAGCGCGTTTCCGACCAGCACGCACACGGTCATGAAGCCGAGGCCGATCATCAGGCTGGTGCGCCCGCGCGACATCAGCTGGCGGAACTCGCGCTGCTTGACCTCGGCGCGGTAGAGAAAGTGACTCTGCACCGCTGCCGCGACCTGCGCCGAGAGCTCCTCATCTGGAAGCGGCCCGCGCACGTGGACCAGCAGCTCGAGCTCCGCCTTGTGCGGCAGATCGCGCGCCCAGCTGACGATGAACGCCTCGGCCGCCTCGTCGAGCGAGCGCTCGCGGAACGGAGACGGGTCGAGCGTGTGGAAGAGCTGGTTGACCTCGCGGAGCGCGAGCTCGATCCGGGCGACATTGCTGCCGGTGGCATCCACGTCGAGTGATCCCGTAGCGGGATCGCGATCCGCTGTCGAGCTTCTCGCGGTGTGTGCGAGACTGCGGCTCGGTGCCTCGCGACCGGGGCCAGGAGGAGCAGCGATGACCACGATTCCGAAGCGCGGCCTCGAGACCGAGGAGCTGTTCCGCCGCCTCGAGACGTTCCGCAAGGACGACGTGAACTGGCGCGACGGCCGGGTCTGGGCGTACGTGTACGACCCCGGCGCGGAGGCCGAGGCGGTGATCAAGCGCGCGTACACGATGTACCTGACCGAGAACGCGCTCGACCCGACGGCCTTCCCGAGCGGGATGCGGCTCGAGAACGAGCTCGTCGCGATGGCGGCCGCCCACCTGCGCGGCGACGCGAACGTGGTCGGCAACTTCACCAGCGGCGGCACGGAGTCGATCATCTGCGCGGTGAAGGCCGCGCGGGACTTCGCGCGGGCGAACCGGCCGAAGGCGACCTCGCCACACGTGCTGCTGCCGACCACCGCGCACGCGGCGTTCCACAAGGCCTGCCACTACCTGGACGTCGGCGTGCGAACCGTGCCCGTCGACGCGAAGAGCTTCCGCGCCGACCCGCTCGCCATGCGCGAGGCCATCGACGAGAACACGATCCTCATGGTCGGATCGGCCGTCTCCTACGCCCACGGCGTGGTCGATCCGATCCGCGAGCTCGGCCAGATCGCCCTGGAGCGCGACCTGCTCTTCCACGTCGACGGCTGCATGGGCGGCTTCCTGCTGCCCTATTTCCGGCGGCTCGGCGCGTCCGTGCCCGACTTCGATTTCAGCGTGCCCGGCGTGACGAGCGTCTCGATGGACTTCCACAAGTACGCGTTCGCTGCGAAGGGCGCGTCGGTGATCCTCTATCGCAGCGCCGAGCTGCGGAAGTACCAGATGTACGCGTGTGCGAACTGGACCGGCTACACCGTGATCAACCCCACCGTGCAGAGCACGAAGTCGATCGGCCCGCTGGCGGCGGCCTGGGCGGTGCTGAACCACTTCGGAGACGAGGGCTACCTGGAGATCGCGCGCCAGGTGCTCGATGCGACGCGTCGCATCGCGGACGCGATCGAGGCGATGCCCGACCTTCGCCTGCTCGGCCGGCCCGAGATGAACCTGGTCGCGTTCGCCTCGGACACGGTCAGCGTCTTCCACGTGATCGACGAGATGAAGCTCCGCGGCTGGTACATCCAGCCGCAGCTCGGCTTCGCGAGCTCGCGCGAGAACATCCACCTCTCGATCATGCCCTCGAACGTGCGCTGGGTGGACGCGATGCTCGCCGACCTGCGCGAGTGCGTGGAGAAGGCGCGCTCGCTCGTAAGCGGCGAGCTCGCCGCGAAGATCAGCGCCGCGTTCGCGAACGTCGATCCGGCCTCGATCGGCGACGACACGATTCGCGGCCTGCTCGCGATGAGCGGCGCGGCGGGCAACGCGCTTCCCGAGCGGATGGCGGACGTGAACGAGGTGCTGAACGCGCTTCCGGTTCCGATCCGCGAGAAGCTCCTCGTCGGCTACCTGAACACGCTCTACCGGCAGCCGGAGGAAGAGAGCGCCACGGGAAGCTGAGCGACGCGGGCGCCTCGCTCAGGCCAGTCGCTCGCGCGCGAAGCGCGCCACGGCCTCCAGCGCCGCGAGGCCCTCCGGGTGGAGCGCGGCGAAGACCGGCGCGTTGTGTGGCATGTCCTTCGCGACGTGCAGCGCGACCTCGACGCCGGCCCGCTCGAGTCGCGCCGCAAAGAGCAGGATGTCGTCGCGCGGAATCTCAAGCTCGCCGACCGTGATCAGGGTCGGCGAGAGTCCCGCAAGCTCCGCGTACGTTGGCGAGACGCGCGGATCGTCGAGCGGGATTTCCCCCGCGAAGTCCGCCGCCTGCCGCGCGAGCACCCCTCGCGTGCCGAAGTCGAAGCGATCGTTCTCGGTGTAGGACGCGCCGGGCAGGGTCAGGTCGACCCACGGCGAGACGAGCGCCGCGCCAGCCGCCTGAGGCCGGCCCAGATCGCGAAGCGCGAGCTGCAGCGCGATCGCGAGATTCCCGCCCGCCGAGTCGCCTGCGACCACGATCGCGCCCGGCGGCGTGCCCGCGCCCACGAGCGCATCGAACGCGGCGCACGCGTCCTCGAGCTGTGCCGGGTAGCGGTGCTCGGGCGCGAGTCGGTAGTCCACGCCGACGACCTCGACGCCGCTCGCGACCGCGAGCCGCGCGAGCAGCTCCGCGTGTGTCGTCCGCGCCGACCCGTACGCGTAGGACCCTCCGTGGAAGTAGAGAATCGCCGCCCCCGCGCGCGCCCCCGGCGGCACGACGCGCAGCGCCGGAACGCCGCCGAGCGAGATCGGCTCTTGCCGCGATCGCCTCGCGAAGACGCTCGGGTACGGCCGCCGGTCCATGTCCGCGCGCAGGCGAGCCGGCGACCAGTCCGCCGAATCGTCCCAGTCCGCGCGCAGGTAGCGGACCGTCCACTCGAAGCCGAACGACCACGACGCTCTTCTCGGGCCGTGCCGCAGCCGGGCGTGGAGCGTGTGCAACCCGGCTGCTCCGAACAGACGAAGCATGCGAACCATGTGCTGCCCTCGACCGCTAGTCGCAGCTCCCGTCGCTTCCCGCGCTGCAGGCGAGCGGGCAATCCGGACACTTCGGGCCCGCGGCCTTCCCGCTCAGGCTCCGGAACACCGCGAGGTCCGCCGAGTTGATCAGCGAGCCTCGCTCGTCGAGGTCGTAGCGGGCGCAGGGCTGCACGCCGGTCGTGCCGCACAGGTCGCTGGCGCGGCTCTTGCCGTTGCTCGCGCGGAACTGCGTCAGGTCGCCCGTGCCGATCAACGTCCCCGTCGGCGTGAAGTCCGCGTCGCAGACGTTTCCATAGCCGTCGCGGTCGTCGTCGCGCTGGCCGCCGGTGAGCGTCGCCCATGGGTTGGTCGCGAGGAAGTCCTCCGCCACGAGCGGGTTGGCGACGAGGACGCAGTTGTCGGCGCAGTCGCCGACGCCATCGCCATCCGAGTCGCTGTCGTCGACGGCGCCGTTGCAGTCGTTGTCGAGACCGTCGCACAGCTCCGCGCTCGGCAGGCCGGGCAGGCAGGTGTCCCTGCCGTTCGCGCACACTCCGGTTGACGCGCACTCGCCCTGCCCGCACGCGGTCGGCACTCCCTCGAGACCCGGACCGCAGCCCGCCGCGAGCGCCGCACATTCGCCCGGGACTCCCGGCTCGAGCAGCGACTGGAGCGGCACATAGGGACAATCGTCGTGGAGGTCGAAGAGCCCGTCGAAGTCCGAATCGACGGCGTATCCGGGAATCCGGACGCCCGGGCGGCCGAGGTCGCGCAGCGGGGGATACACGCGCTCGAGCCGCGACCAGCTCGCCGGGCCGGCGACGCGCGCACCGGCCGGAGTCGAATCGCTGGTTTCCATGCTGAACGGTGTCGTGCCCGGAAGCGGCGTCAGGTCGTCGGTTTCGGACGAGCGGACCGCGATGACGCCAGTAGAGAGCGTCGTGGCGGACTGCGGCGGGCAGGAGCCTCCGCTCGAGGTGCAGAAATTGGGTGTGTCGACGAAGAGATTGTGTGACTCGGTCAAATTGCCGCTGGTTCCCTGCACGATGAACAGGTCGCGAATGTCCCAGACGACCGAATCCCGAACGACCGCGAGCGCCGTCGGATTGTCCGAGGTCTGCCAGGCCACGCCGCCGGGGCTCGAGGCGAGGCCCGCGAACGTGCCGTGCAAGAGTGACAGGTCCGAAGTCAGTGAGTCGTGAGTCCCCACGTCGAAGCCGCGCGCCCAGCCGCAGCTGAGATCCGGCGGGCAGTCCGTCCTCGTCACCGCGACGTCTTCGTAGCTCTGGTCGGACGAAGTGAAGAACCAGGGTCTCGACGAGCCGGTGTAGAGTCCGGTCGCTCCGTTGGCGCGGCCGAGTCGGATGAACGCGCCCCTGACCACGTCCGCCTCGGCGATTCCGCGCAAACCATCGGCCACGTAGGATGAGAACACGTCGGCGCCCACGATCCCGTCCGAGCTCGCCCCGGGCTGGGCGGAGAAGGCGGGAACACTGCGGCAGAGCGAATTCACTACCAGCACACGGAATGCGTTGTAATCGGCGTTCGTCGGCGCGCCGACGCACGAATCCTGAAGGTTCTGGAAAACGCCATCCGAGACCAGCCAGCGCCCCGATGCGGTGGCGCCGGTCTGGTTCGCGACCCACATCAGGCCGCCGTTGTGAAAGTTCGAGCAGAGCGGCGCCAGGATGTCGACACCGTCGCGGAGCATCAGATCCGTGTCCTGGAAGTCCAGACACTGCGCCGACGGCTGCTGCCCGAGCGTCGAGGCGAACGTGCAGGTCGGATGGTCGAGCGTGATCCGCGCGAACTGGTACCGGTTCGGGGCGCTGGTCGAATCGCCGTTCACGACGATGCAGTCGTCGCCCAGGCGAGTGCCGCGCCAACCGACGATCGCGACGATCCCGTCACCGCCGGGGTACTCGTAACGGTTGATCCACAGACCGTGTCCGCGCGACGGATCCGCGCCCAGATCGGTCGGCAGCGGATCGCGAGCGGTCACGTCCTCGTTTGCGCCAAGGCCGTTCTTGATGTTCTTGTACTTCACCGCCTCGCCGCCGCCGAAGTGCGAGATCTCGACCTGCCGCAGGTAGAGTGCTCCGGTCGTATTCGCGCCCGTGAACCGCGACTCGATCGGGTCGTAGTCCAGTCCGAACGCCGCATCGCCCCGGCCCCAGAACGAGATCCGCACGCCTTCCAGATCGACGACGGAGTCATCTTCGAACCGCAGTCCGGCACCGGTCTTGCTTTGCACCGGCGCGAACTGCTTGTTCGCCTCGGGCACCGTGAGCGTCACTGGGTTCCAAACGACGAATGGATCTCCAGCCGCGAAGCGCTCCACGTATTCGACGGCGGAGCGCCCGGTCGAGGCTGATGAGCCGATGATTCGCGCCGCGGCGCCGTTCGAGCAGCTCGCGCTCGGGTAGCCCGAGACGAGCGAGAACCGCCCCTCGTTGACCGGCACGTCGGCGATGCGCCGTGCGGAGGAGCACGGCAGCCGCTCGGACGAGGCGCCCGCGAATGGCGAGTCGTTGCTCACGGCCGGGCAGTCCGCGTCGCAGACGAACCACGCCCCTAGACTGGCGCGGGCGTCGGCACCTTCGAGCCCGCTCGGCCAGATCACCGTCGTCGAGCCCTGCGCCACCGTCGCGGTCGCGGTCGGGCTCGACGGGCCGATCCCTCTCGCCGCCTGCTGGCCCTCGGAGTTGTAGTCGAGCACGAGGCGACTCGGGGCCGACGCGCCGACGATCCTGTACCAGGTGCCGCGGTGCGCCGACGGCCAGCCGAAGCGGATGTAGCGGCCGACGAAACGCGCGTCGCCGTCCTCGATCCCGCCGAGCCCATCGACATCGATCGAGACGTCGGTGCAGTCCGCGGCCTGGAACGGAGCTTCGGGCAGGAAGTCGGAGTTGGCGGGGCAGTTCTCGCCCGTGACTGCGGTGACTACGCCGCTTCCCAGCCGCACACCACGAGCGCGAAAGAGACCGCCCGCGACATTCGCCACCTCGCAGTTCGTGGTGTCGACCGCGTCGCAATCGATCTCGAGCCGGTCCCCGCCGGAGAGCTCGATCGTGCCCTCGTTCCGGATCGCGTAGCTCGCGATCGGATCACCGACCGTGAGGACCTGACCGCCGACGCTGGAGAGCGCTCCGCTCTCGATGGTCAGGTCGGCCGCTGCCTGCGCGCACCCGCCCTCGAGCGTGACGTGGTGGCCCTGCGCGATCGTGATCCGATCGCTGGAGCCCGGCGTTCCGGGCGGATCCCAGGTCTCGGCTGCGCACCAAGCGCCGTCGCCGGTCGACGTCCGAGACGCGGCCCGCGCCAGATCGGCACAGACCAGCAGCGAGCACGCCATGACTGCGGCAGCAAGGAATCGCACGCGACGGAACTCCGGGGTCGACACCGACCAGAGACGGGGGCGACTGCGCTCCAGAGCAGAATACCACGACGCCGCGTCGTTCCTCGGCGCGCCGCGCGCGGCGAGCGCACGCGGACGGGCAGCCAGCCCGCGCAACCGCGCGTTGTGGTACACGAAAGGCATGCTCGACCGAATCGACCGGGTGCAGATGGCGGTGCCGGATCGGAAGGCGGCCGCCGCGGGGTGGATCGCGATCCTCGGAGCGGAGCCGGATGGGGAAGATCGAATCTCGGCGCTCGCCGCCCGGCGCACCCGGCTCCGGCTCGGCGACGGCGCGATCGAGCTGCTCGAGCCCGACGGTGAGGGTGCGGTGGCGCAGGCGGTACGGGCCAATGGCGCGCACCTCTTCGCGGCGGGCGCGTCGTCGGCGGATCTCGATGCGCTGCTGGCGCGGCTGCGCTCGCTAGACGCGACGGTCGTCGTCGAGGCGGGGCAAGCCTTCGTCGCTCCCGTCGCGGGTCTTGCGGGGCTGCGGCTGGTTCTCTCGCGGAGCGAGCGGCGGCCCGCGGTCGGCGCGGTCGACGGACTGTACGAAGTCACGTATCTGGTCGCCGACGCGCCGAGCGCGACGGCCCGCTGCGCCGACGTCTTCGGGCTCGACGCGGAAAGCTTCGTCCCGATCGAATCTCCGCACTACGGCTACCGCGGCACTCTCACGCTCTTCCACCCCGACCGCCTCCACCGCTTCGAGATCGTGCACCCGCACGTCGCCACCCAGACGATGGGCCGCTTCTTCGCCAAGCGTGGCCCATCTCTCTACATGGCCTTTGCCGAGAGCGGGGAGCTGCCTGCGATCGAGGAGCGCGCGCGAGCCCGCGGCGCGGGGTTCACCGCGGTTCCGGGCGCGGGCGAGCGCGACGCGGAAGGTCTGCAGACCGTGTTTCTGCATCCGCCCGCGCTCGGTGGCATGATGCTCGGCATCTCGCGGCGCAAATGGGCGTGGACCTGGTCGGGGCACCCCGAGCGGGCGCGCTCGTGAGCGCGAGATCGCGAATCGAGGAGCTGGCGCCGTGAGTCGAGATCGCAAGCAGGTCGTGTTCGTCGGGGGCTCGGTCGCAGGCCTGATCGGGGCGCTCGCGCTGGCGCGAAGCGGCCAGCGCGTGACGATTCTCGAGAAGGATCCGACGCCGCTCCCCGAGACGCCGGACCAGGCGTTCGACGCGTGGGACCGGCGCGGCTCGCCGCAGGTGCGCCACTCGCACGCGTTCCTCGGCCGCATGTTGAAGCTGATCCGCGAGCGCGAGCCGGCGCTTCTCGCGCGGCTGCTATCGCTGGGCGCAGAGGAGATCACGTTTCGCGCGCAGGCGCGGCGCTACTTCGAGGACCCGAGCTTCGAGCCGGGCGACGACGACGTGGTGCTCCTGGCCTGCCGGCGCGTGACGCTCGAGTGGGCGCTGCGCCGGCACGCGCTGGCGACCGGCCTGGTCGAGTTCCGCGACGGCGCCGAGGTGACGGGACTGGTCACCTCGGGCGAGCGCGGCGCCCGCCCCCGGGTGACCGGAGTGCAGCTGCGCACACGGAGCGGCGCGGTCGAGACCGTCGCGGCCGATCTCGTCGTCGACGCGAGCGGCCGGCGCACGAAGCTCGCCGACTGGCTCGAGGCGATCGGCGCGCCTCGCCCGCGCGAGGAGAAGCAGCCCTGCGGGATCTTCTACAGCTCCCGCTTCTACCGGCTTTTTCCCGGCGTTCCGCGCCCGAACCAGGACGGCGTGATCGGCGGCGACCTCGGCTACATCAAGTTCGGGATCTTCCCGGGCGACTCGGGCACGTTCTCGATCACGCTCGCGGCGGCGCCCGACGACGACCCGATGCGCGCGGTGCTGCGCGGACCCGGCTTCGACGCCGCGACCCATGCGATCCCCATGCTGATCGAGTGGGTGAAGCCGGAGGTCTCGACGCCGATCTCCGAGGTCAACGGCATGGCCAACCTGAACGACGTGCGTCGCCACATGGTCGAGAACTCCGAGCCGCTCGCGCTCGGGATCGTGGCGATCGGCGACTCGCTGGTCCACGCCAATCCGATCACCGGACGCGGCTGTACGCTGGCCTGGATCACCTCGTACGCGCTGGCGGACGCGATGTCGAAGCACCCGGACGATCTCCGCGCGCTCGCGCTCGCGCTCGACGCCGCGGTCGAGCGCGAGGGCGCCCCGTGGCTTCGCGCGCAGATGGCGCAGGACCGCGACGCGGTGGCGGTGAACGAGGCCATGCGCCGCGGCGAGGATCCGTTCCGCTTCGAGCAGGCCGACGGCTCGGTCGACCCCGCCCGCTTCGCGCGGAGCGTGGTCCGCGACGGCCTGATGCCGGCGACGCGCGAGAACCTCGACGTGATGCGCGCGCTGATGCGCGTCGCGCACATGCTCGACGCGCCCGAGGATCTGACGGGCCGACCCGAGATCACCGCCGCCGCGCTGGCCGCGCACGCACGCCGACACGAGCGCCCGCCGCTCGTGGTCGGCCCGTCCCGCTCGGAGATGCTCGAGATTCTCGCGCAGCCGGCCTGAGCGCCTCGCTCAGCGGGGGCGCTCGGCGCCCAGCGGCCCCAGGGTGGTCTCGACCACCGTGCGCAGGAAGCGCGCGACCTGCTCCGGGGAGCGTCCCGAGAACTTCATCTGCGCGACGACGGGCGCGGCCGCCACGATCACGCGCGCATCCTCTTCGGCATCGACGCTGGCCGCCACCGTGCCTTCCGACTTGCCGCGCTCCACGATGCGCGCGACGCGCGCGGTCAGGCGATCCTGGAACGCGATGAACCGCGGCCAGACCTCGTCGCGGATCGCCGCGCTCCACTCCAGCCAGAGCCGCGCGTACTCGGGATGCTCGTCCACCGAATCGGCGAACGCGGTGGCCAGCGCGAGCAGGACACGCGGCGCGGGGAGCTCGAGCGCGAGCACGCGCTCGACCATCCCGACGTAGAACTGCTCGACCTCATCGAGAACCGCGCCGACGAGCTCGGCGCGGGTCGGGAAGTAGACGAACACCGTCGAGACCGCGACCCCGCTCTCGCGGGCGATCTCCGCGTGCCGTCCGGCGGCAAGGCCGCGACGGCCGAAGACCCCGAGCGCGTGCGCGAGCAGCCGGGCCCTGCGCTCCGAGGGATCGAGGCGACTCGCCCGGGTCCTGGCTTTCATGCGGATGCCCCGAAATAGTTATTGACAGGATTCGCAGTTTGTCTGAAAAGGTCTATTGACAAGGCTATCAGTAGTAGCCGGATCGATTCCAGCTCCCAATTCGGAGGATCCATGGCCGAACCCATTCGCGTCCACGAGCTGCCGACCCTTCCCACCGACATCCCTCTGCACGAGGCGGAGCTGTCCCAGTACGAGGAGCGCTACCGCGGGGGCCTGCGCCGCTGGAGCGAGATCCTGCAGCGCAACGCCGAGCGGATGCACGCCGGCAAGTACTCCCTGCACTGGCTGAACGACGACGGCGAGAACTGGGGTCGCCGCGCCAAGCCCTCCTCGCGCGGCCTGACCTACACCGACATCAACCAGATCCCCGGCTACGGCACGGTGCCCGAGGTCGCCGACTGGCTGAACTTCGCGCCACGTGGCGCGGTCCGCGATCCCTACCGCGACGAGATGCCGATCATCGACGACTACACGGTGCTCGACGGCCGCGAGCTCTGGGCCGAGAACGTGATCACGCTCTACGAGGAGGCGAAGGCGCGCCAGTGGAACGCGACGCGCGACATCGAGTGGAAGGAGCTCGAGAAGCTGCCGGACGACCTCGAGAAGGCGACCTGCCAGCTCTACACGTTCCTAACCGAGGTCGAGTTCGTGGCCGGCGATTTCCCGGCCAAGTGGCTGGTGCGGATCCCGCAGGACTTCCTCGAGGTGAAGAGCTTCCTCACCACCCAGATCATGGACGAGGCGCGACACCAGGAGGTGTTCCGGAAGCGCGCGATCGCGGGTGGCGGCCTGCGGCACTCCTCGCCCGGGTTCGAGTGGGCGCTGAAGGCCATCCTCGACGCGCCCACGCACACGATGGGCACGTTCCTGCTGAACGTGCTCGGTGAGGGCTTGGTTCTCTCGGTGTTCCGTTCCGGCGAGATGATCGCCAAGACGCACGTCGACAAGGAGATCTTCCGGCGCTGCCTGCAAGACGAGGCGCGCCACGTCTCGTACGGCGTGATGCAGCTCAAGTGGTATCTCGATCACCACTCCGATCGCGCGGGCGCGCTGGAGGAGCTGCACCGCTTCGCCGACGTCGGCGAGCAGGTGATCCTCACCGCGTTCACCGAGGCCGCGCTGGTCGAGCCGGTCGCGGTGCTGCTGGGCGGGGGAATCGACAAGATCGATCAGGGCATGCAGGGCTTCACCAAGCTGTGGAGCATGTTCATGGAGGAGTACCTGCAGCGCTGCGAACGCGCCGGCTTCGACCGGCGCGGTCGCATCAAGCTGCCCACCGTCGCGCCGTGGGGAGGGCGCTAGCATGGCCGACACGATTGCGTTCCCGTCCGTCGCCTGGTTCCAGCGCCTCGCGCAGCTGATGCACGAGAGCCGCGCGCGCCAGATCCAGCTCGGCTACGTCGACTGCACGGTGCTCTTCACCGTGAGCGACGGCGGCGCGGGCGGCCGGCCGTGGTCGGCGCTGGTCACCTTCGAGGAGTTCGACGCGGTCGACGTGCGCGAAGCGGGCCCGGCCGATGCGGCCAGCGCCGACTTCGCGCTCGAGGCTCCGCTCGCCACCTGGCGCGAGATGATCGAGAGCATCGCTGTGGGCGGCGGGCGGCCCGACCTCGAGCACACGCTGAACCGGCTCTCGCACCTGGGTGAGCCGCTTCGCGTGACCTCGGATGACGTGCTGAAGAAGGACCTCTACTTCCGCTTCAACCAGAGCCTGCAGGAGTTCGTGAACGCCTCGGCGAACTTCCGCACCCAGATCGCAAGCCCCTAGGAGGGCCGGCCGTGGCGCGAAGCGGGCACTTCTACATAGACGAGACCTGCATCGGCTGCGGCGCCTGCGAGCACGCGTGCCCGGGAAAAGTCGACGCGATCTACGCGGTCGCGGGCGACTTCCTGGGCCGCTTCGCGATCGTGCTCGACGACTGCATCGACTGCGGGAAGTGCGTCCCGCTCTGTCCGGCCGCGTCGATCCACGACGCGCGAAGCGAGGGCGTGATCGAGGGCAGCGGCGGCTACACGCGGATCAAGGAGCTCCAGGCCTGGGCGCGCGAGCGCGCGGAGTAGCTCGCGACGCCGCGCCGATCACATCCCGGGCACGAAGATGTGGATCAGAAAGAGCACCACCGGGAACACCACGAAGAGCAGGAGCAGCAGCACCATCCCCTTCGTCGAGATCTCCCTTCCGGTGTTCTTGCCCGGCACCGGCTCGCCCGGCTTTCCGCAGTTCGGACAGGCCCAAGCGACGCTCGGAACCTCGATCCTGCAGTCCGGACAGATCATCCGCGACATTCTCGCCCTCGCCTCCCCGTGACCTGCCCGAGAGAATACGCTGCGGGCCCACCCGCGCGCCGCGCAGCCGTCGGTTGCAACTTCGTGCTCGCGCCGCGCACTCGGTAGGATGGCCAGCCAGGGAGGAGATTGCGATGGGGGACGAGTTCCGGGACTTCACGCTCGCGGCGGTGCAGGCGGCTCCCGTCTACCTCGACCGCGATGCCAGCGTCGACAAGGCCTGCGTCCTGATCGACCAGGCGGGAGCGAGGGGCGCGGACCTGGCGGTGTTCGGAGAGACCTGGATCTCGGGCTACGCGAGCTTCGGCGCCTGGCCCGAGCACCGCGCGTTCCGCGGCGCGCTGCAGCGCTTCATCCAGAACGGCGTCGAGATCCCCTCGCCCGCGACCGACGCGCTCTGCGCCGCAGCGCGCCGTGCGGGAATCGACGTGGCGATCGGGGTCGCGGAGCGCGACGCCACGACGCACGGGTCGATCTACTGCACGCTCCTGTTCATCGGGCGCGAGGGGCGGATCCTCGGCAAGCACCGCAAGCTCAAGCCGACCTTCTACGAGCGCAGCGTCTGGGGCGAGGGTGACGGCAGCACGCTGCGCCTCTACGAGCGGCCCTACGGAAAGCTCGGCGGTCTGAACTGCTGGGAGCACCAGATGGTGCTCCCCGGCTACGCGCTGATCGCGCAGGGGCTGCAGGTCCACGCCGGAGCCTGGCCCGGCTGGACCGAGACGCGGCAGGAGATCCTCTCGCGCGCCTTCGCCATGCAGGCCTGCGCGTACGTGGTGATGACCGGGTCGGTGCTGCTCCCGGAGCGGATTCCCGACGAGCTTCGCGAGGTGGTCCGGCCGATGAACGGTCACTCGGCGATCATCGGCCCGAGCGGCGACGTGCTCGCGGGGCCGCTGCTCGACGCGGAGGGAATTCTCACGGCGAAGGCCAATCTGGGGCAGATCGCGTACCTGAAGATGATCGCCGACCACGCCGGTCACTACACGCGTCCCGACGTGTTCGACTTCCGCGTGAACGCGCGCCCGAAGCAGGTGGCCGTGTTCGAGGGCCGAGAGGACGCGGCGCTTCCCGCAGAGGTCCGCGCTGCGATCCAGGCCGGGCTCGCGAGCGGCGAGATCCGCACCGAGCGCGATCTGCGCGGCGCGTTCGAGGACCTCGCGATCGCGCCGGGCGGTTCGCGCCGGGCGCGCGCCTAGCCGCGTCCGACCCGGCGCGGCGCCTCGAGGTGCGCGATCTCGTTCAGCGCGACGACGCTGCGCTCGCCCGAGGACGCCGCCGCGAAGCGGTTGATGCTCGTGTAGACCGGCTGGAAGAAGAGCGGGCGCGCGATGCCGAGCACCTGCGACGCGAAGACGTTGATCACGCCGCCGTGGCAGAACACCGCCACGCGGCGGCCGCGATTTCGCGAGATGCAGGCGTCGAGCGCCGCGCGAACCTCGGAGGCGAAGACCTCGATCGGCACGCCCCCGCCGTAGCCGTTCGCCATGAACGCCTTCCACGCCGGGTAGTCGCTGCGCCGGAGCTCCTCGAGCGGAACGTAGAGGGCGCTGTCGCGATCGAACTCCGCGACGCGCGGCTCGATCTCGACCTCGAGCCCGAGCGCCGCGGCGAGCGGCGCCGCCGTCTCCATCGCGCGCAGCAGCGGGCTCGACACGATCCGGTCGATCGACTCGTGGGCGAGCCAGCGCGCGACGCTCTCGGCTTGCTCGCGTCCTTCCGGCGAGAGCGGCGGGTCGGCGGGAAGGCCGTCGTCTCGCTCGACGCGCAGCGGCAGGCCGTGACGGATCAGCAGCAGGTCCACGGCGCGCCAGCGTAGCGGCTTCCGGCGCGAATCACCGTACGGCCGTCTCCCACCTTCCGGCCGCCGGCGGTAGGATGCGGCTTCACCGGAGGACCCACGATGCGCGCCCGAACCCTGATCGCGAGCTTCGCCCTGCTTCTCGCCAGCTCCGCCGTCGCGGACGAGACCTGCCAGTCGCCGTATCTGCCCAAGGTGACCGGACAGGAGGACTTCATCTACGTGTGGACGGTCGGGATCGAGGGGCTCGGCGACGGCTCCGACAAGCTCGTGACCGTCGGCGCGAATCCCGCCCTGCCCGGCTACGGAAAGGCGATCTCGAGCGTGTCGGTGGGCGGCCGGCACGAGGCGCACCACGGCGGCTTCACCGACGACCGCAAGCAGCTCTGGCTCGGCGGACTCGACACGAGCCAGATCTTCATCTTCGACGTCGCGACCGACCCGGCCAGGCCGAAGCTGGTGAAGACGATCACCGACTTCGAGAAGGCGACCGGCGGCATCGTCGGCCCCCACACCTTCTACGCGATTCCCGGCCGGATGCTGATCACCGGAGTCTCGAGTTCCGATGGCTCCGGAAAGACGGGAATCGTCGAGTACAACAACGCGGGCGAGCACGTCCGCACGATCTGGATGCCGAAGGGCGCGGAGTACGGCTACGACGGGCGCGTGAACGCGAACCTGAACCGGCTGCTCACCACCGCATTCACGGGCAAGAAGAACTACATGCGCGCGCTCGGCGATCTGATCAAGGATCCCGAGGCGATGAAGAACTTCGGGAACACGGCGGTGCTCTGGGACTTCCACGCGCGAAAGCCGCTGCAGATCTTCCAGATGCCCGGCGCGCCGCTCGAGGTGCGCTGGGCGCTGCAGCCGCGGCACCACTACGCGTTCACGTCGACCGCGCTCGAGTCGAAGATCTGGCTGGTGGCGCGCAAGGACGACGGCACGTTCGAGGCGCTGCCCGTGGCCGATGTCGGTGACCCGTCGAAGACGCCGCTTCTGGTCGATCTGAGCCTCACCGCGGACGACCGGTTCCTGTTCGCCTCGACGTTCCTCGACGGCACGGTACGCGTCTTCGACGTCTCCGAGCCGCGCAAGCCCAGGCAGGTATACGAAAAGAAGATCGGGCCGCAGGTCAACATGGTCTCGCAGAGCTGGGACGGCGAGCGCGTGTACTTCACGTCCAGCCTGCTCGCGAACTGGGACGGCACGGGAGGCGAGGACGCGCAGTTCCTGAAGGCGTACGGCTGGGACGGCGCGAAGCTCGAGCCGCGCTTCGAGATCGACTTCCGCGCCGAGAAGCTCGGCCGCGCGCACCTGATGAATTTCGGCCAGCGCGGATTCTGGAGCGCGCGCGGTGCGGGCGAGAAGGTGGTGGCCGGCGAGTAGCTCGCGCCGCGCCTCAGGCCGGGGCGGCTTCGCCTCGCGCGGACTTCCCCATCCAGCGCGCGCAGGTCGAGATCAGCGCGATCTTGTCGACGGGCTTGCTCGCGTAGTCGTCACAGCCTGCGTCGATGCAGCGCTTCCGATCGTCGCTCATCGCGTGCGCGGTGAGCGCGACGATCGGCAGCGTGCGGCCCCGCTGCCGCAGGGTGCGCGCGAGCGTGTAGCCGTCCATCTCCGGCATCTGCATGTCGGTCAACAGCAGGTCGAACGGCTCGTCCTCGGCCTCGGCCGCCTCGATCATCTCGAGCGCGGTTGCGCCGTCCGCGGCCAGCGCGACCGTCGCGCCCGCCTTCTCGAGCAGGCCCCGGATCAGCCGCTGGTTGTCCGGGCCGTCTTCGGCCAGCAGGATGCGGCCGACGAGCCGGGCCCGCGGCAGGACGCGCTGGGTGCGCTCGTCGTCCGCGGTCGCATCCAGACTCGTCGCCAGCGGAGCGCCGGGGGCCGGCTCGAGCGGGAGATCGACGCGGAAGCACGAGCCGCGGCCGGGCGACGTGTGCACGAGCGTGACCGAGCCTTCCATCAGCGCCGCCAGGCGGCGGCAGATCGTGAGTCCGAGCCCGGTGCCCCCGTATTGGCGAGTCACGGTCGTGTCGGCCTGGCTGAACGGCGCGAAGAGCTTGCGCTCCTGCTCGCGAGTCAGGCCAGCGCCCGTGTCCTCCACGTCGATGACGAGCCGCGCGAGCTCGCTCGTCTCGCCGCCGGGTTCGGCGCGGACGCGAACCGTCACGGCTCCAGCGTCCGTGAACTTGATCGCATTCCCGATCAGATTCATCAGGATCTGCCGCAGTCGCGTGGGATCGCTCATCACGCGCTCCGGGAGCGGGCTGTCGAGCCGCAAGCCGAGCGCGACGCCCTTTCCCGCGGCGCGCGGCCGCATCAGGCCCTCGAGCTCGCGCAGGATTGCGAGCACAGGAGTCTCGATCCGCTCGGCCGTCGCCTTGCCCGCCTCGATCTTCGAGAGATCGAGGATGTCGTTGATGATCGCGAGCAGATGTCGGCCCGCCGACTGGATCGTCTCGATCGCCGCCGCCCGCAGCGGGCCCTCGGGACAGCCGTTGCATCGATCGTCCTCGTGGAGCATGTCGGCGTAGCCGAGGATCGCCGTGAGCGGCGTGCGGATCTCGTGACTCATGTTGGCCAGGAACTCGCTCTTCGCGCGGCTCGACCAGCTCGCGCTCCTTCCGCTTGAGCTCGCTGATGTCGCTGCCGACCGCGATCAGGCCGCAGAAGGCTCCGGTGGCATCCGTGATCGGCCCGACGCTGAGATCGACCCAGTACCTCCGGCCATCCTTGCCTCGGTTGCCGTACGTCCCGCGGTGTACCTGGCCGCCCTGCACCTTCGCGACCGCCTCTGCCGGGAGGATCTCCTTCGGCCGACCCCGATCGAAGATGCTCCGATGCGCCCCGATCAGGTCCGAGCGCGGGTAGCCGCTGAGCTCGCACATCAGATCGGTCACTTCCGTGATCGTTCCCTGCGCGTCCGTCACCACCACGATCGCGTGTTGGTCGAGCGCCGCGCGGTAGGCCGCGAGCTTCGAGAGCGTGCCGTGCGCCTCGAGCTCGCTGGCCTGCAGGTCGTGCGTCATGGCCCGGGCCATCGCCAGCGCGCGAATCCATCCGGTGCCCAGGCTCCACAAAACCAGAGCGAGCAGGCCGGTCACGAGCATGCCACCCGCGCCGATCAGAACCGGCGTCTCGCGGTTCAGGACCGACTCGAACGCGGACGCGGGCGCCATCACCAGGATCCACTCCACCCCTGCCGCGTCGATCACCGAACGCTTGGGGCGGAGCCAGTCGGCATCGCGCTCCAGAATCGGCTGGCGGGCCTCGCCCGGCCGGCGCCGCCCGCCGACGTAGACGAGCGCCTCGCTCTCGCTCTCCGCCCCGTCGTAGATCTCCACGTCCACCCAACCGCCGGCAGCGTCGACCATCCGCGCCAGCGTGTCGCCGACGAGCGCCGTCACGTACACCCAGCCGACCAGCGCGCGGCTGCGCTCGCCCAGAGTCGACGTGTGAGCGCCCTCGCGAAACACGGGCAGGTAGCAGATGAAATCGGGGCTCCGCTCGGCGCCGCGGCCCGTGACGAGGATGCTCGAGCAGGTGGTCTCACCGCTCCGCATGGCCCTCTCGGCGGTCTCGCGACGCTTGGCGTCGGTCGCCGCGTCCCAGCCGGGAGTCGCTCCGTCGGCTTCCGGGGGCTCGAGCAGGCGGGTCACGTACAGCTCGGGCCGGTCGCCCGAGCTCGAGACGGTGAACTCCGGATCTCCGGCCGCCCGAACCGCTCTGGTGTAGGCGGGAAGCTCGCCCCGCGCCACGCGCTCGATGTAGCCGAAGCCCATCGCGCCCGGGAACTCGTTCGCCAGATCGCGCGACGCCAGGTAGTCGCGGAACCGAGCTTGCGTGATCGAGCGGTTGGCGATGATCGCCCCGCGCGCGCCGCGCAAGCCGTACGCGTAGCTCCGCAGCCTGCGCTCCGTCTCGACCTCGATGCGCTCGGCGAGCACCTCGAACCTCGCCGCGTCTGCAGCGCGCGCCTCTTCCCGCATCCGCCAGGCGCCCACGACGGAGCCGCCGATTCCCAGCACGAGCACGGCCCCCACCGTCAGCAATAGCGGGCGCAGCGACTGCGATCGATCGCCGCTGTCCTCGGCTTCGGCACGCCGCGAGGCCGCCAGACCGCGCCACATGATCAGCGGCCCCGCGACGACGCTCAGGGCGATCGCGTCGAGCGCCGCCTCGGCCAACCCGCTCGACCCCGGCAGGAGGCGCGGGAGCAGGAGCATGATCGCCATCTCGACCGTCGCGACGATCGCGAAGGTCTCGACGAGAACTCGCTGCATCTCGAAGCTGCGCTTCACGGCTCGTCATCGGCCTGCGCGTCGGGAGCGTTGAGCAGCGAGGGAGCGATGCATGTGCGCGCGAGGCGCGGCAAAGGCAGTGATCGCGATGATCTCGCCGCACGGCCGAGGCAGCCGTCCCGGCACGCGCTTCCAATCTCGATCGCGCGGAGTTACGGTGTCTCGCCCGCGCCGGACTGCGAGCCGGGAACGCGCGCCGACGCCCGGCCGCGAGTCTCGATCTCGAGCAGGCGCATCACGAAGGACAGCGCATGATTCCCGATCCGCTCCACCCCGCGATGGTCCACTTCCCGATCGCCCTCGCGTCGCTCGTCCCCATGTTCGCGTTGCTCGCCGCCTTCGCGATCCACGTCGGATGGCTTCCCGCGCGGGTCTGGCTCGGCGTCGTACTGATGCAGGCCATGCTGGCGGGCACCGCGTGGGTCGCGCACGAGACCGGCGAGAACGAGGAGGAGAAGGTCGAGAAGGTCGTGGACGAGCGCTTCATCGAAGAGCACGAGGAGGCCGCCGATCTGCTGCTGAGGAGCGCCGCGGTCACCTTCGTGATCTCGCTCTTCGGTGTGGCCGGAGGGTCGATCGGAACGATCGGACGCGTGGTCAGCATCCTCGCCATGTCGGGCGTCGCCGTGGCGAGCATTCCGGCCGGAAAGCTGGGCGGCGAGCTGGTCTACCACCACGGAGCCGCCTCTGCCTACGTGAAGACCGGCGAGGCCCCGGCCGCTCCCCCTACCCAGGAGTAGTCGCCGCCCGGCCACGCGGGCTTGGACGATTCGAGTGATTACTCTAATAATCACTGCGTGGACTATCGGATCGACGAGCTCTCGGCGCGAAGCGGCGTCCGGATCGACACGATCCGCTTCTACCAAGGGAAGGGGCTGCTGCCGCCGCCCCGGCGCGATGGCCGGATCGCGATCTACAGCGAGGAGCACCTCGATCGGCTGCGGCGGATCCGCCGTCTGCTCGCGGACGGCCTGTCGCTCCAGCTGATCCGGCGCGTGCTCGACGCGCAGGACAGCGGGGGCGAGGACCGCGAGCCGCTGATCTCGGCCCTGGTCGCAGAGCGGGTCGGCTCGCGCACCTACTCGCGCGCGGAGCTGGCCGCGGAGGCCGGCGTTCCCGAGGCGCTGATCACCGCCGCGCAGGGGGCGGGGCTGATCCAGCCGGTGCGGCTCGACGAGGAGGAGCGCTTCAGCGAGCTCGACTGCAGCCTGCTCCGCGCCGGGCTCTCGCTGCTCGGATCGGGGCTTCCGCTGCAGGATCTGATCGACCTCGCGGTTCGCCACGCGCGCGCGACCCAGGAGCTCTGCGAGGGCGCGATCGATCTCTTCGACCGACACGTGCGCAAGCCGCACGGCGAGGCGCTCGACGCCGAGCAGGTGACGCTGCGGTTTCGCGAGCTGCTGCCGCTCTCGACGCGGCTGGTGGCGCTGTTCTTCCAGCGCACGCTGGTCTCGCGAGCACTCGCGCGGCTGGAGGGCGCGGGCGAGGACAGCTCGCTTCGCGCCGCGGTCGCGGCGACCGAGTCGGCGCAGCTCGAGGTGAGCTGGAAGTGAGCGCCGTCCACGCGCCGCTGCCGACCGGGGCCGAGAAGCGCGTGCAGGTCCGCGCGATGTTCGACCGCATCGCCCCGCGCTACGACGCGCTGAACCGGCTCTTCACCGGCGGGCTCGACCGCCGCTGGCGGCGGCTGGCGCTCGACGCGGCGCGGATCGCCCCCGGGGATCGCGTGCTCGACCTGGCCTGTGGCACCGGGGACCTCGCGCAGGCTGCGGCGGCGCGCGGCGCGCGCGTGCTCGGAGTCGACTTCGCGCGCGAGATGCTGCGCGGCGCGAAGCGACGGCGCGTTCCCGCAGTTCTGGTGCAGGCCGACGCGGCCGCTCTGCCGCTTCGCACCGCGAGCGTCGACGCGCTCGTCTGCGGCTTCGCGCTGCGCAACTTCACCGAGCTGCCGGCTGCGCTGGCCGAGATCGCGCGGGTGCTCGCTCCGGGCGGGCGCATCGCGCTGCTCGACGTCGATCGGCCCGAGTCCCGGCTCGTGCGCGCGGGCCACTCGCTCTACTTCGATCGCGTCGTGCCCGTGCTCGGCGGCCTGCTCTCCGACCGCGCGGCGTACGCCTACCTGCCGCGCTCGACGAGCTACCTGCCGCCCGAGAGCGACCTCCTGGCGCAGGTGGCGCGCGCCGGTTTCACGCAGATCCAGAAGCGCCGACTGCTGCTCGGCGCCGCGCAGCTGATCAGCGCGGTGCGCGCGCGGAGCGCGGCATGAGCCGGCGCGCGTCGCATCTTCGCGCCGTGTGCGCCGAGGCGAGCGCGCGCGGAGAGCACCTCGTCGCGAGCTGGACCGAGCGCGTGGCGGCGCGCGACCTGCTCGCGCTGTTCGCCGCCGCGACTGGCGCGCGCTTCCTGCTCGAGCGCCCCGGACGCGGTGTCGGGCTCGCTGCGGTCGGAGCGTGCGCTGCGATCGCGAGCGAAGGCGAGGATCGCTTCGCGCGCGCGGCCGAGCAGAGCGATGCGCTCTTCGCACGACTGCGCGCGGCCGCAGCCGAGAGCGTCAGCGCCGCCGTGCTCGCGTCCGCGCCGAAGCTCGTCGGCGGCTTCGCCTTCGCCGACGCGCCACCGGGCGGTGTATGGGGCGGCTGGCCCGCGCTCTCGTTCGTCCTGCCCGAGCTCGCGGTCGCGATCTCGGACGGGACCGCTCTCGCAACGGCGTCGGTCGAGGTGGCGCCCGGCGCCGACGCGGCGGAGCTCGAAGCCCGCGTCGCCGCGATCCTCGCGACCGCCTCGTGCTCGCCGCGGCCACCCGCGCCCGCGGGCACGCGCGGAGCGCTCGGCTTCAGCGCCTGTGCCGATCGCGCCCCGGAGGCCTACGAGGCGGGGGTATCGCGGGCGCTCGCAGCGATACTGCGCGGCGAGCTCGAGAAGGTCGTGCTCGCGCGCTCCTGCGAGCTGTCGCGACACTCCGGCTTCGCGCCGGAGCAGGTCCTCGCGCGCCTGCGCGCCGATCATCCCGACTGCAGCCTCTTCGCCGTCGGCCACGGCGACGCCTGCTTCGTCGGTGCTACGCCCGAGCTCCTGCTCGAGCGCGACGGCGCGAGGCTCCGCGCGAGCGCTCTGGCCGGCTCCGCACCGCGCGGCCGCACCCCCGAAGAAGACGAGCGCAGCGCGCAGGAGCTGCGCGAGAGCAAGAAGGAGCAGGAGGAGCACGCGATCGTGCGCAGAGCGCTCGCCGAGACGCTGCAGCCGCTCTGCACGCGACTCGACGCGCCCGAGGCGCCGGAGATCCTTCGCCTGGGCTCGATCCAGCATCTGCACACTCCGTTCGAGGGCGAGCTCCGCGGCGGCACCGAAAGCGCCCTGCTTCGCCTGGCGGCGCGGCTCCACCCCACCCCCGCGACCTGCGGCGCGCCGCGCGCGGCCGCGCGCGAGTTCATCGCGGAGCACGAGCAGCTCGAACGCGGCTGGTACGCGGGCTCGGTCGGCTGGCTGGGCAGCCAGGGGCAGGGAGAGCTCGTGGTGGCGCTGCGCTGCGCGCTGCTTCGCGGCGAGCGCGCGACGCTGCTCGCGGGAGCGGGGGTCGTGGGCCGTTCGGTGCCGCGCGCCGAGCTCGCCGAGACCAGCCTGAAGCTGCGCGCGACGCTTCCCGCGCTGGTCGAGCTTTGAGCGCCCCCAACCGAAACATCGCCTTCGCGCTGGCGCTCTTCGACGAGCTCGCTCGCGCGGGCGTGCGCGAGGTCTGCGTCTGCCCGGGCTCGCGCTCCGCTCCGCTCGCGATCGCCGCGGCCCGCACGCCTGCGCTTCGCGTTCGCACACATCTGGACGAGCGCTCGGCCGGCTTCTTCGCGCTCGGGCTTGCGAAGGCGAGCGGCGCGCCCGTCGCGGTTCTGTGTAGCTCCGGAACGGCGGCCGCGAACTTCCTGCCCGCGCTGGTCGAAGCGAACCTCGCGCAGGCTCCGCTGATCGCGCTCACCGCGGACCGTCCGCCCGAGCTTCGCGACTGGGGGGCGGCGCAGACGATCGACCAGCAGCGCCTGTTTGGATCACACGTGCGCTGGTTCGCGGAGCTGCCGCTTCCCGAGCCGAACGCCGCTCTGCTGCGCCAGCTCCGCGCGACCGCGGCCCGAGCCGTCGCCGTGGCCGGCGGACCGCCCGCCGGCCCGGTGCACCTGAACGTTCCGCTGCGCGAGCCGCTCGATCCCAGGACCGATCCGGCCGACCGCGAGGCGCTGGCCGCACTCGCAGATGAGCCAGGGCTGCACGGCCGCGATCGCGGGCCGTACCTGCGCGTCTCGCCCGCGGAGCGCGCGCCCGATCCGGCGCTGGTGCGTCGCTGGGCGGCGGAGCTTGCGGCGTCGCGCCGCGGCGTGCTGATCGTCGGCGCCAGCGAGTGCAGCGCGGCGCTCGGCGTCGAGCTCGCGCGGCTCTCGCGCGCGCTCGGCTGGCCGATCCTCGCCGACGCCGCATCCGGACTCCGCGGCGGCGCACACGTCGCGCGCGCGCCGCTGCTCGGCGCCTACGACTCGATCCTTCGCGCGGAGCGCTTCGCCGCGGAGCACGCGCCCGAGCTCGTGCTTCGCTTCGGAGCGGCTCCGACCAGCAAGGGCACCGCGACCTGGATCGAGCGCTCGCCGGGCACCGAGCTGCGCATCGTCGATTCCGAACAGGCGTTCCGCGACCCCGCGCACCACGCGGCCGAGATCGCGCGCGCAGAGCCGGCGCGGCTCTGCGCCGAGCTCGCCGACGCGCTCGAGCCGCGGACCGGCGCCGGACCCGGAAGCTGGCTCGCGGACTTCGTCGCCGCCGAGGCTCGCGCACAGCGCGCGCTCGCCGCGGGCATCGCCGCCGAGCCCGAGCTCTTCGCGCCCGGCGCAGCGCGCGTGCTCGGAGCGAGCTGGCCCGCGGGCGGAACGATCTTCGCGTCGAACAGCATGTCGATCCGCGACCTCGACGGATTCCTCGCGCCGCGCGCCGCGCCGCTGCGCGTGCTCGCGAGCCGCGGCGCGAACGGCATCGACGGAATCACCAGCGCAGCGCTAGGCGCGGCCGCGGCATCCGACGCGCCGCTCGCGTGCCTGATCGGCGACCTCGCCTTCCTGCACGACGCCGGCGGGCTGCTCGCCGCGCGAAGGCTCGGCCTATCGACCACGTTCCTGGTCGTGAACGACGACGGCGGCGGAATTTTCTCCTACCTGCCCGTGGCGGCCTACGGCGAGGACGCCGACTTCGAGCGGCTCTTCGCCCTGCCGCACGGCGTCGATCTCGCCGAGCTCACGGCCTTCGGCGGCGGCCGACACGCGCGGGTGTCGAAGCGCGACGAGCTCGAGGCCGAGCTCGACCGCGCGCGCAGCGAGGGCGGCCTGCAGGTGCTCGAGCTACGCGTCGACCGCGGAGCGAACGTCGCACACCACCGCGCGCTCTGGGCCGCGGCCGCGAACGCCGTCGACGGAGACTCGCCCCGATGAGCGCGCTCTCGCGCCGGATCTCGCGCGGGTCCTACGCGCTCGCCTACGAGCGCGACGATCTGGACCCGCAGGTGGTGCTCCTGCACGGCTTCACCGGCTCGGTTCGCACGCTCGACGCGGTCGCGCAGGGTCTGCGCGACCACGGCCTCGGCACGCTCGCGGTGGATCTGCTCGGGCACGGCCGCTCCGACGCGCCGGAGGATCCGAAGCTGTACGCCCTGGAACGCACCTGCGCGGATCTCGCCGCGATCCTCGACGCCGAGCGAATGCCGCGCGCCGCGCTGCTCGGCTACTCGATGGGCGGGCGCGTGGCGCTCGGCTTCGCCTGCACGTATCCCGAGCGCGTGCGCGCGCTCGTGCTGGTGGGCGCATCCGCGGGGCTCGAGCAGGAGGCGGAGCGCGCGGCCCGCCGCGAGGCCGACGATCGGCTGGCAGACGAGATCCTGCGCTTTGGCGTCCCCGCCTTCGTCGAGCGCTGGATGGCCAATCCGCTCTTCGCGTCGCAGGCGCGGCTGGGCGAGCGCTTTCTGGCCGAGTCGCGAGTGCAGCGGCTTTCGAACTCCGCGGCCGGGCTGGCCGGCTCGCTTCGCGGCCTGGGCACCGGCGTGCAGCCGGCGCTGCACGAGGATCTCGCGCGGCTCGCGCTTCCGGTCCTGCTCGTGCACGGCGCGGAGGACGCGAAGTTCCGCGCGATCGCGCACGACCTGGCCGCGCGACTGCCGGATGCTCGCGTCGCCGCGATTCCCGACGCCGGCCACGCCGCACAGATCGAGAACCCGGCCGCGTTCCTCGCCGTGACGACCGAGTTTCTGTTGCAGACCCACCACGATCCCTGAGATCCGAGGAGAATTCCGATGTCCCAGACGCCCCCGACGCCCTCCCGCCTGCCCGACTGGAAGCTGATCCGCCGCTACGACGACGTGAAATACGAGCAGGCCGAGGGAATCGCCAAGATCACGATCTGCCGGCCCGAGGTGCGAAACGCCTTCCGGCCCAAGACGCTCTTCGAGCTGATCGACGCCTTCTCCCGCGTGCGCGAGGACCCCGAGGTGGGCTGCGTGCTCTTCACCGGCGAAGGGCCGGACGCGTTCTGCTCGGGCGGCGATCAGCGCGTGCGCGGGGACGCCGGCTACGTCGGCGACGACGGCGTGCCGCGGCTCAACGTGCTCGATCTGCAGAAGCTGATCCGCTCGATGCCCAAGCCGGTGATCGCGTTGGTCGCGGGCTACGCGATCGGCGGCGGCCACGTGCTGCACATCGTCTGCGACCTGACGATCGCGGCCGAGAACGCGCGCTTCGGCCAGACCGGTCCGCGCGTGGGCTCGTTCGACGGGGGCTTCGGCTCTTCGTACCTGGCGCGAATCGTCGGCCAGAAGAAGGCGCGCGAGATCTGGTACCTGTGCGAGCAGTACGACGCGCAGGAGGCGCGCGAGATGGGACTGGTGAACAAGGTCGTCCCGCTCGCCGATCTCGAGAGCGCCGGCGTCGAGTGGGCGCGGCGGATCCTCGAGCACAGCCCGCTGGCGATCCGCTGCCTGAAGTCGGCGTTCAACGCGGACTGCGACGGCCAGGCGGGAATCCAGGAGCTGGCGGGAAACGCGACGCTGCTGTTCTACATGACCGAGGAGGCCCAGGAGGGCCGCAACGCCTACGTGCAGAAGCGCAAGCCCGACTTCGCGCGCTTCCCGTGGCGACCGTGAGATGAGCGCGCCGGCCTCGAGCGCGCCGAGCCTTCCGCGCGCCGGATCGTTCGGCGCGTGGTGGCTCGCCTCGCGCCCGCGCACGCTTCCCGCGGCGCTCGCGCCGATCGCGGCGGGAACCGGCGTGGCCGCGGTGGAGGGCCGCGCGCGGCTCGGACTCGCGGCGCTCTGCTTCGCCACCGCGCTGCTCCTGCAGCTCGCCGCGAATCTGGCGAACGACGTGTTCGACTTCGAGCGCGGCACGGATTCGGGCGCGCGGCTCGGCCCGCCTCGCGCCGCGCAGCTCGGACTGCTCTCGCCGCGGGCGCTCCGGCTCGGGCTCGCGAGCGTGCTCGCCGCGGCGACGCTTTCCGGTGTCGGGCTGGTCGCCGCGGGCGGCTGGCCGATCTTGCTCGCCGGTGCGCTCGCGCTGCTCGCCGCCTGGGGCTACACGGGCGGACCGTGGCCGCTGGCCTACCACGGGCTGGGAGACGTCGCGGTGTTCGCGTTCTTCGGCGTGGTGGGCGTGGCGGGCTCGCACTTCGTCCAGGCCGGTGAGCCGAGCCTCCTCGCGCTCGCCGCTTCGGTGCCGATCGGAGCGCTGGCGACCGCGATCCTGGCGCTGAACAACCTGCGCGACCGCGAGGGCGATGCGCGCGCCGGAAAGCGCACGCTCGCGGTGCGCAGCAGCGAACGGGCCGCGCGCATCTGGCCGATCGCGCTGCTCGCGCTCGCCTTCGCCGCGCTGCCCGCGCTGGCGTCCGCGCCGCAGGCAGGTGTGGCCGCCCTGTTTCCGCTCGTGCTCGCACCCGAGGCGCTGGCGATCGCGGGCTCGCTTCGCGCCGGGGCGAGCGGCGAGGCGCTGAATCCGCTGCTGGCGCGAACCGCGCGGCTCACCGCGCTGTTCGGGGTCGCGCTCGGGGCCGCGCTCTGGGCCGCGGCGTGAAGATCGCGCGCGCGCGCGTGTACCCGATCGCGCTTCCGCTGCGCGCGCCGCTCGCGACCGCGCACGAGACGATCGAGGTCCGCCGCGGCGCCCTGCTCGTGCTCGAGTGCGACGACGGACGCGTGGGCCTGGGCGAGGCCACGCCGATCGCGGGCTTCGGGCTCGAATCGCACCAGGCCGCGCGCGCGATTCTTCCCGCGCTGGCCGGACTCGCGCTCGGCTGTGATCCGCGCGAGCCGGCCGCACTGCGCTCGCGCGCCGCGGCGCTCGGGGCATTCGCGCCGTGCGCGCGCGGCGCGCTCGACAGCGCGCTCCTCGACCTGGAGGCGCAGGCCCAGGGCATTCCGGTCGCCGAGCTGCTCGCGCGTCGCTGCGGACGGGCGATGCGAGACACGGTCTCCGTCTCGGCGCTGCTCCGCGGCCGCACGCTGGACGAGCTCGTCGAATCCGCGCGTGTCGCGCGAGACGCGGGCTTCACCTGCGCGAAGCTGAAGCTCGGCGCGGGCCCGTTCGAGCGCGAGCTCGAGCGCGTCGCGGCCGCGCGCGAATCCCTCGGAAGCGGGATTCTCCTGCGGCTCGACGCGAACGGAATCTTTCCCGACGCAGCGCGCGCGCTCGAGGCGCTCGAGCGGCTGGCGCCGTTCGCGATCGAGCTGGTCGAGCAGCCGGTGCCCGCGGCCGCGCTCGCGGCGCTCGCGTCGCTTCGCGATCGCTCGCCGATCCGGATCGCGGCCGACGAGTCGGCCGTCGACCCCGACTCGCTCGAGCGCGTGCTCCGGCTCCGCGCCGCCGACGTGATCGTGCTCAAGCCGAGCGCGCTCGGAGGAGCGACGGACGCGCTCGCCGCGGCCGCGAGAGCTCGATCCGCGGGCCTCGCGGCGTTCGCGACCACGCTTCTCGACGGCGCGGTCGCGCGGGCCGCGGCTCTCGCGGTCGCAGCGGCCCTGCCGGAGCCGCTGCTCGCCTGCGGTCTCGCGACCGGCGACCTGCTCGCGCGCGATCTCGCAGACGTCCCGGTCGTCGTGCGCGGCGAGGTCGCGCTGTCGCGCACGCCCGGGCTCGGCGTCGTTCTCGACGACGCGAGGCTCGCGTCCTGCAGCGACGGCGTCCCGCTCGAGGTGGCGGCGTGAAGCCCTGGCTCTGGGAGCGCGCGGCTCGAACTCCGGACGCGCTCGCGCTCGAGGCGCGCGGCGCGCGGATCTCCTACGGCGAGCTGAACGCGCGCGCGGAGCGGCGCGCGGGCGCGCTGCGCGCCCGGGGGTGCGCACCGGGAGATCGCGTCGGCGCGCTCTTCGGCAACGACCCGGCCTTCGTCGAGTGGCTGCACGCGGCGGCTCGCGCGCGCGTCGTGCTGGTGCCGCTGAACGCGCGTCTCACCCCGGCCGAGCACGCGCGCCAGCTCGACCATGCCGGCGCGCACCTGCTCGTGCACGCCGACGAACCGACCGTCGCCGCGGCCGCGCACGCGGTCACCGCGCTCTCTGCGAGCTTGCGCGCGGTGAGCTCGTCCGAGCTCGCGCAGGGCTCCGCGGCTGCGCCTCCCGCGGATCTGGATCCGGCGCATCCCGCGGCCCTGATCTTCACCTCCGGCACCAGCGGCGATGCGAAGGGCGTCGTGCTCAGCTTCGGAAATCTGCTCGCGAGCGCGATCGGCTCGATCCTGCACCTGGGTGCGCTTCCGGCGGACCGCTGGCTGGCGACGCTGCCGCTCTTCCACGTCGGCGGGCTCGCGATCCTCGTGCGCAGCACGCTCGCAGGAAGCGCGGTGGTGCTGCACGAGCGCTTCGACCCGCTCGAGGTCTCGCGCGCGCTCGATTCGGACGCGATCTCGCTCGTCTCCTTCGTGCCGACCATGCTCGCGCGCGTTCTCGACGTGCGCGGCGAGGCTGCGCCGCCCGCGTCGCTTCGCGCGATCCTGCTCGGCGGCGCGGCCGCGCCCGCCCCGCTGCTCGAGCGTGCGGCGAAGACCGGCTGGCCGGTGCTGCCGACCTACGGCCTCTCGGAGGCCGCCTCGCAGGTCGCGACGCTTCCGCCCGGAGCGCCGTTGCGCAGCGATGGGGGCGGATTGCGGCCGCTCTTCGGCGTCGAGGTTCGCATCTGCGACGAGCTCGGCGCCGAGCTTCCCGACGGCACCCCCGGCGAGATCCTCGTGCGCGGCGCGACCGTCACTCCCGGCTACTGGCGCAATCCCGAAGCGAGCGCGCGAGCGCTGGCCGACGGCTGGCTCCACACCGGCGACCTCGGCGTTCGCGATTCCCTCGGAGGTCTCGCGGTGGTGGGTCGCGCGGACGACATGCTGGTCACGGGAGGAGAGAACGTGCACCCGGCGGAGGTCGAGGCCGCGCTCGCCGAGCACCCGGACGTGATCGAGGTCGCGGTCGCGGGCCTGCCCGATCCCGACTACGGCCAGCGCGTCGCCGCCTGGGTCGTGCTCGCGCCCGGCGCGGTCGCGGGCGCGGCGGACCTCGAGTCGTTCGCGCGCGCGCGCCTCGCGAGCTACAAGCTGCCGCGCAGCTGGCGCTTCGTGCGCGAGCTGCCGCGAAACGCGAGCGGCAAGCTGGTGAGGCGAGAGCTAGCAGAGCAGGCGCGCGGCGATCACGCTCATTCTTTGTAGTAGAACGCCTCGCGCTCGCGCGAGGCCTTGACCACCGGGATCTCGGCGTCGGAGAGCGCGGGCATCCGGCGCTTTCGCGCCAGCGCCTTCTCGATGTGCGGCGCGAGCTCGCGCGCCTTTCGCGCCTCGCGCTCCTCGCGGCCCTCGACGAAGTGCGGCAGCACCTCGCGGCCGAACAGATCGAGGCTCTCGCAGATGTGATCGTGGCGGTTCTTCCCGCCCTGCTGCAGGAAGATGATCTGGTCGACGCCCACGTCGCCGAACCCCTTCACCAGCTCGCGGTAGTCGGCGGGCGTGCCGATCCCGGGCGCGCCGATGGTCGGCAGCTCGCGGCCCTTGAGCTCCTGGTACTCCTCCCAGAGGCGGCTGCGGCCCGGCACGGCGTCGTTCGCGACCAGCGCGTTGATCGCGTACCGGAAGAACGCGAAGCCGTCCATGCCGCGCCGGTGCGCTTCGGCCGCGTCGTGGTGCAGCGAGAACCCGGCGACCATCGCGATGTTCGCGTTCACGCTGTGGCCCAGCGGTACGCACTGCTCGCTCTTGATGATCGAGTAGTAGAGGTCCGCCCAGGTGCGGGCCTCGGCCGGGTCGAGGAACGTGAACGCGAGCGCCCCCAGTCCGTTTCGAGCCGCGATCTCGATCGTCTTGCGGTTCGTGCAGGCCAGCCACATCGGCGGGTGCGGCTTCTGCAGCGGCTTGGGCAGGACGTTCCGGCAGGGCATCGAGAATCCCTCGCCCTGATATCCGGGGTACGGCTCCATCACCATCATGTTGGCGATCTGCTCGGCCGCCTCGAACGAGATCGCCTGCTTGCGCTTGGCGTCGATGCCGTAGCCGTGCAGCTCGAGGCGCGTGGCGCCCTCGCCGATTCCGAACTCGACGCGGCCGTTCGAGACCAGGTCGAGCATGGCCACCGCTTCAGCGGTTCGCGACGGGTGGTTGTAGTTCGGGATCACCTGCCGGATTCCGAAGCCGATCCGGATCCGCTCGGTCTTCGCGGCCAGCGCCGTCAGGAAGACCTCGGACGCGGAGCAGTGGGAGTACTCGTCCAGGAAGTGGTGCTCGACCGCCCAGGCGTAGTCGATGCCGATCCGGTCGGCGAGCTGGACCTGCGCGATGGCCTCCTGGATCAGCTTGTGCTCGGAATCCGGTGCCCAGGGCTTGGGCAGCTGCAGCTCGTAGAAGACGCCGAACCTCATGGTGTTCCCTCCCGATCGCGACCTTGAGTGGAAAAACGCAGGCGAGCCGTGGCATAGTTCGAATACAATTCAAACCAACGCAGGAGGGTACCAGGAATGGCGACGGTCAGTGGATCGGCAGCGGCGGGCCAGCGCGCGGAGCACTTCGACGTGCTCATCGTCGGCGCAGGCATCTCCGGCGTCGGCGGCGCCTACCACCTGCAGCAGCAGTGCCCCGGCAAGAGCTTCGTCGTGCTCGACTCGCTCGAGAGCTACGGCGGCACCTGGCTCACGCACACCTACCCGGGCATCCGCTCGGACAGCGACCTGTACACCTTCGGCTATCGCTTCAAGCCCTGGACGACCGCTCCGGTGGCGACGGCCGACGAGATCCTGAAGTACATGGGCGAGGTGATCGACGAGAACGACCTCGCCAAGCACATCCGCTACCGGCACAAGATCACGACGGCGAAGTGGTCGAGCCAGGACAAGCTCTGGACCGTCGACGCCACGCGCCTCGACACCGGAGAGCAGCTGCGCTTCACCACGAACTTCCTCTGGATGTGCCAGGGCTACTACCACCACGACAAGGGCTACACGCCGGAGTGGAAGGACATGGAGCTCTACAAGGGCACGCTGATCCACGCCCAGAACTGGCGGAAGGATGTGGACTACCGGAACAAGAAGGTGCTGGTGATCGGGTCCGGGGCGACCACGGCCACGGTGGTGCCCGCGATCGCGGCCGACACGGAGCACACGATGGTGCTGCAGCGCTCTCCGACCTACTTCTACCCGGCGCCCAACAAGAACGAGGTCGCCGACATGCTGCGCGAGCTCGACATCGACGAGAGCTGGATCCACGAGATCGTGCGCCGGAAGATCCTGCACGACCAGCAGGTGATGACGAAGCTCTGCATCGACTTCCCCGACCTGGCGACGGAGCAGCTGCTCGCCGGCGTGCGCGCGTACCTGCCCGAGGAGGAGGTCAAGGCCAACTTCACGCCGAAGTACCGGCCCTGGCAGCAGCGCCTGGCGTTCGTGCCCGACGGCGACCTGTTCAAGGGCATCCTGGCCGGCAAGGCCTCGGTGATCACCGACGAGGTCGACCGCTTCACCGAGAAGGGCGTGCTGACGCAGTCGGGCAAGGAGATCCAGGCCGACATCATCATCGCGGCCACCGGCTTCAACATCTGCGTGCTGGGCGACATCGCGTTCAGCGTCGACGGCAAGCCGATCGACCTGCACGACTCGGTGACCTACCGCGGGATGATGTTCACCGGGATGCCGAACCTGCTCTGGATCTTCGGCTACTTCCGCGCCAGCTGGACGCTCCGCGTGGACCTGCTCTCCGACTTCGTCTGCCGGCTGCTGAGCCACCTGGAAAAGAAGGGCAAGAAGCAGGTCGAGGTCACGCTCCGGCCCGAGGACAAGGACATGCCGATCTCCGGCTGGATCGACCCGAACAACTTCAATCCCGGCTACCTGATGCGCGCCATGCACCTGCTGCCGCGGCGCGGCGACAAGCCCGAGTGGCAGCACACGCAGGACTACTGGACGGAGAAGGTCGCGATCCCCGCCATCGACCTCGACGGCAAGGAGTTCATCTACCGCTGAGCGAGAGCCCGAGCCTCAGTCCTGGAGGGCAGCCATCGCGAGGTCGGGATGGCCGTCCGCGACGCGGTTCTCCTCCAGGGCCGAGGCCGGCGGCAGGCGCAGATCCCAGACCAGTCCGACGTAGCTCAAGGCCTTCAACACGTAGTAGGAGATGTCGATCTCCCACCAGTAGAAGCCCATGTTCGCGGAGCCCTGGTAGTGGTGGTGGTTGTTGTGCCACCCCTCGCCGAAGGTGAGCAGGGCCATGATCAGCGAGTTGCGGCTCGTGTCGGTGAGCGCGTAGCGACGGCGCCCGAACATGTGCGTCACGGAGTTGATCAGGAACGTCGAGTGGTAGGTCAGCACGGTCGAGCCGAAGAAGCCGATCCAGAGCGCGCTCCAGCCACCCAGCGCAAAGCAGATCGCGCCGAGCACGATCGGCGGAACGTAGTGATACGTGTCCAGGAAGCGCAGCTCGGGGTAGCGCGCGAAGTCGCGGATCGCGCCGTACTCCGTGTCGTTGTAGCGGTCGCAGGTGATCCAGCCGATGTGGCTCCACCAGAAGCCCTTCATGGGCGAGTGGATGTCCTCGGGCTGATCCGAGAAGCGATGGTGGTGCCGGTGATGGGCCGCCCACCAGAGCGCGCCCTTCTGCGCCGCGATGCCTCCGCCGAAGGCGAGCAGGAATTGCATCGCACGGCTGGTCTTGAAGGCGCGGTGCGAGAAGTAGCGGTGGTAGCCCGCGGTGACGAAGAACATCTTCAGCGCGAAGAGCACGCCGCAGAGCGCAACGTCGAAGCTCGTGACGCCGGTCCAGATGGCGGCGAGCGGGAGCAGGTGCACCAGGATGAACGGGGTGCTGCGCACCCAGTTCACGCGCTCGTCCGGCGCTCGGTCGTACCGCGTAAGCAGCGAATTCAGCATGGTCGCACTTTGTTTTCGGGGGTAGGCGCGACTCAGGTTGTTGCGTCGGGGGCGCCCGTTCAAGCGGGGGCGCGGCTTCTCGACACAACTATGACAATCCGCACTTCCGGCCGGCGGCTAGCGCGCGGCGAGCGGTACTCCGCAGTGCGGGCACTGCTTCGGCGAGAGGCTCCGTCCCAGGTACCGGCCGCACGCCGGGCAGCGCCAGACCAGCCAGGAGCAGCCCACGCCTGACAGGACCAGCACGACCGCGCCGAGCGCGATCGTGATCACGGCGTTCACACCGATGTCGGGGACGAACGGCGAGCCCATGATCACCAGCGCCACCGCGCCGGCCAGCGGCACCAGGCAGGCCACCTGGTAGCGCTGCTTCCGGATGAGGGGGGCCCTGAACTCCGCCTTCTGCTTCTCGGAGTACCTGCTGCGCCCGAACGCCACGAGGCTGGCTTCGGTCAGCGCTTGGGCGCGGCTTCGCGCTGCGCCAGGTAGCGCTCGCGGTTCTTCGGCGTGGCGCCGGGGTGCTTCACCTCGCCGGGGCCGATGCTGCGCGTGAGCGAGGCGAACTCGAGCAGGATGCCGTCCGGGTCCTTGAAGTAGATCGAGCGGATCCACACGCCCGGGTGCATCTTCTTGGCGACCTGAGTCTCGGACTCGTCGTGATCGACGAGCTCGGTGACCGCGATCCCCTTGGCGACGAGCTTCGCGCGGTACTCCTCGATCTTCTCGGGCGCCACGTCGAACGCGACGTGGTTCATCGAGCCGTGCGCGGTCACCAGTCCCCGGTCGCCCGGCGCGGCGATGCCCGGCGCCGCGGGCGGGGAGTCCGGGAACCAGAAGAACGCGAGCAGGTTCCCGTTTCCGATGTCGAAGAAGAAGTGCTGGCCCATTCCGCCCGGCAGATCGAGCGTCTTGATCAGCGGGATGCCGAGCACGTTGGTGTAGAAGTCGACCGTCCGCGCCATGTCCTTGCAGACCAGCGCCAGGTGGTTGATCCCGCGCAGCTCGAACTCCTTGTTCTCGAATGCCATCGTGCGGCCTCCTTCTCGATCAGCCTACCACGGTCGCGCGCAGCAGCTCCGGGCGACGGGCGGCGACCATGCGCCGGAAGCCGTCGCGCCAGGGCACCTGCGTCGGCCCGATCAGCTCGTGCATTCGCGTGGTGTCGATGCAGGTGCTCTCGATCGTCCGGCGCGTCGGGGCAAAGACGGGCTCGAGCCCGGTCAGCTCTCCCAGCCACGCACACCAGTCCTCGATGCTCACGGCCTCGCTGCCGCCCCAGTTCACGATCGTCGCAGGCACCGACGCGACCGCGAGCAGTCGCGGCAGGCTGGCGAGCAGGTCGTCCTCGTGGATCGGATTGAACAGGCTCGGGGCGTTCTCGTGCACGGCGATCGGCTTTCCCGCGCGCATCAGCTCCAGGTGGACTGCCGGCCAGCCGCCCGCATCGCCGTAGGGCACGTTCAGGCGCGCGATCAGCGTCGGCAGCCCGAGCTGCCGCGCGGAGAAGCGGGCGACTCCTTCCGCCGCGATCTTGCAGATGCTGTAGGTCGGCAGGAAGCCGAACGCCGCGTGGTTGTCGCCGAGCGGCGAGGTCTCGCGCAAGCGCTCGTGGCCGTTCGGCGCGTAGACCGCCGTCGACGAGCAGTGCAGGAACGCGCGCGCGCTCCGGCAGTGGTGCATGAGGAACCCGGTGCCTTCCGCGTTCGCCGCGAGGTCGCGGTCCCAGTCGTGGGTCTTCGCGACCGAGAAGTTGAGCGCGTAGCTGAAGTCGTCCGGCAGCTTCGCGAGATCGCCGCTGGCGAGATCCGCTGCCACGCAGCGCACCCCGGCCGCCTCGAGCCGCGAGCGGGCGCGCGCGTCGCCGAAGCGCGCGACGCCCCAGACCTCGTTCTCGCGCGCGAGCGCGACTGCGAGCGGCCCGCCGACCTGACCCGTCGGACCGGCCACCAGGATCTTCTCGCCTCGCAACATCGTCTCCTCCGTCAGTCCGTGCCGAGCCGGTCCAACACGTCTGCTTCCTCGAGCCCGAAGCGCGCGAGCTCGTACTCGTGCGCGCCGTGCTCTCCCTGCGGATGGGCCGCGACGTGCTCGCGCATTGCGCGTTCGACCCCGGCGGAGAAGTCGAGGCCGAAGTGCGCGTGGATCTGCCGCGCGGTCCGGAGCGGATCGGCGACGAAGTCTCCGTAGGCCACGTCGAAGAAGTGCTCCGACGGGGCGCGAGCTCGCTGCGCGAGCGCCCGCGCCTGGCTCGCTTCGAGGTACTCGAGCACGCGCGGCCCCAGATCGGAGAGAGGCGCGAAGTGCCGCGACTCGAGCAGCGACTCGAGCATGCTGCAGTACGACGCCACGCACTCGCGCGGGTCGCGGTGCGTGAAGACGATGCACGCGTCCGGGATCTGCTCGAGCAGCACGTCGATCGCCCAGAGATGCGCGGGCGATTTGAGCAGCCAGCGCGCTCCGGGGCGCTGCAGCTGCAGCATGCGCAGCAGATCCAGGTAGTAGCGGTAGGCCGGGCGCAGATCCTGCTGCCTGAACCACGAGGCGTACGGCTCGACCAGCACCTCGATCCCCATCTGCACGTCGCAGAACGCGTGCGCGAGCAGGAGCACGCACTCCTCCGGAGTGTCGGCGCTGGCGAAGTGGATCTTCGCGAAGCCGCCGTCGCGCTCGCGCATGCGCTCGTAGGCGCCCTTCACCGCCAGGTAGCGCGGATCGGGAGCGCCGGGCGGGTGACCGGGAAGCGGATCGGGAAAGAATCCCTCCCAGAGCAGAAGCGGGCGGGCGTTCGGATCGCAGCCGAGAAGATTGAAGAGCGCAGAGGTGCCGGTGCGCGGCAGCCCGGTCAGGTACAGCGGCCGGCGGATCTTCTGCTCGCGGATCTGGGGCGAGGTCCGCAAAGCCTGCTCGACGCGGAGCCGCGTGCCGAGCAGCTGCACCACGCGGCGGAAGGCGAGCTTCCGGCCCAGCTCGTCGAGCCCCGCGCCGCGATCGTAGGTCTCGAGCAGAATGCGCAGTCCGGGGCGGAAGGACGGATCGCCGAAGTCCGAGAGCCCGGTGGCGGCGCGCGCGGCGTCGAGCACCGCCTCCTCGGTGAGCGCGAATTCACTCACCGCGCAGCTCGGCCCGCCGGACCAACCGCGTCTGCGGCTCCGGGAATTCAGCAGCGCCGACCCAGCGCCAGCACATCGTCCCCTGCGCGTGTCCGCAGGTGTCGAGCCAGTTCTCGACGCCCGGATCCGAGTGCGCGACCACCACCCGCACGGAGCCGTCCGCGCGCAGCTTCGCCGTGAACGGGTTCAGGTGGATTCGGTCGTAGCGGTAGTCGAGTGACTCGAGCCAGTGATTGGCGAGCTGGAAGTTCCAGTAGTCGCACTTCGGCGGGGTCGCCTCGATCACGAGCGCCTCGTCCGGCGCGAGCTTCCAGTAGCTGTGGAAGTAGGCGATGTTCGGATCCCCACCGGCGCGAAGCGCCTTCTCGGGGTCGAAGCGCGGCAGGCGGTTCGCGTGCTTCTGGAAATCGCCCGCCCAGCCCGCGAAAAGCCTCGCGCAGCCGTGCACGAACGCCGCGGCGCCTGCGAGCGAGCGCTCGAGCTGCGCGGGGCTGAACCGGCGCGGCCGGTGCGGCCCGTCGACGCGCTCGATCCGGATCTGCGCGGGGACCTCGCGCGCGTGGTCGAGCCGGGTCTGGCGGACGATCAGCATCCGGCTCTCCGGCTCCATGCGCAGCCAGTTCCCGGGCTGGGGCTCCGCGCTCACGGCGATCTCGAAGCTTCCGTCGCCGCGGAGCTCGAGATCCCGGCCCTCGAGGTAGCCGGTGGTCTGCAGCGAGCCGGTCGAGCCGTAGCCGCCCTTCTGCGTGCCGAAGCCCAAGTAGTGCACGGTGCCGCGAACGCCGGTGATGCGATAGCGGCAGCTGCCGTGGATCGGCGCGCTCTGGTAGATGTTGTCCGGATTGTCGAGGCCCATCTTGATCGTCTCGTGCGCGGTCCGGCGCAGCTCCGGCGCCTGCGGATCGGAGGCCTCGACGAGTGTCTCGAACGCGGCGCGCGTGAGCCGGGTCAGATAGCGGAAACCCTCGGCGCGGGTGAGCGGGTCCGCGGGCGCGGCGTCGTCGAGCACGACCGCGCCGGCGGACTTCAGCGCGTCGCAGAAATCGCTCCAGGCGCGGCCGTCGACGATCCGCTGCTCCGACCCGTCCGCGTCGCCCATGGCCGCGCCCTCCGTGTGCACCAGCCTACCGCAGACGCGCGCGAATCGGCTCCGCCTTTGCGCGGAGGCCCGGGACCGGCAAAGCTCGCAGCCGTGAAGCCCTTCGAAGCGCTGCGGATCCTCGAGATCGCGGGCTCGCCGGCCGGCGCCTTCGCGGCCCGGCTCTTCTCCGACTGCGGAGCGGACGCGACCCGTCTCGAGCGGCCGGGCAGGCGCTGCGAGCGCGCGGCGTTCGAGCGAGCGCTCGGGCGCTGCGACGTCGTGATCGAGAGCGAAGCGCCCGGGCCGCTGTCGCCGCTCTCGGATACGATCGAGCTTCCGGCGCTGATTCGCGTGCGCATCTCGCCGTTCGGCTCGAGCGGCCCCTACGCGCGCTTCCTCTCCAACGAGTTCACCGACGACGCAATCAGCGGCCACACGTGGCTCGCCGGCGAGCGCGGGCGCGAGCCGTTGGCCCGGCCCGGTCGGATTTCTCAGCACCAGGCCGGCGCACAAGCGTTCATCGGCGCGCTGGCGGCTCTTCGCGTCCGCGAGCGCACCGGGCGCGGCCAGATCGTCGAGGTGAGTCACTTCGAGGGCCTGGTCGGAATGCACCAGCACACCCACGCGATGTGGTCGCACGGGCGGCACGTGCTCGAGCGCGAGGGGAACCGGCAGCCGGGCTTGCCCCACCCGGTCGGGATCTACCCGTGCCGGGACGGTTTCGTGCAGCTCGCGCTGCCCTCGCAGCCGATGCGCGACGCGTTCCTCGCCGCCGCGGGAATGCCGGAGCTCGTGCTCGACCCGCGCTTCGCCGATGACCTCTCGATCGCGCGGAACAAGGCTGCGTTCGACGCCGCGATCGCGCCGTGGCTCGCAGCGCGAGCCGCGGAGGAGATCGCGAGCATCGTCCAGTCGGCCGGCGGCGCGTGCGGTCCCGTGCCCCCGCTGCTCGCGCTGCTGGGCGACCCCCAGCTCCGCGCGCGCGGCTTCTGGCGCGAGGACGGCAGCGCCCGAGCGCTTCGCCGGCCACGGAGCCCCTTCCCGCTCGGCGAGCGCGAGAGCGCGGGACCGTCCGTGCCAGAGCCCGCAGCCGCGCCGCCCGCGTGCGTGTCGAGCGCGGGTCCGCTCGCCGGACTGCGCGTGCTGGACCTGTCGCGAGTCTGGGCCGGGCCCTTCGCTTCGCGCCTGCTCGGCGATCTCGGCGCGGACGTGATCCTGGTCGAGGCGCCGCACGCCCGCGGGGTCGGTGCGCTCGCTCCAGAGCTCGCTCGGCTCACGCACCTGTATCCCGACGACGAGCCGGGCGAGCGGCCGTGGAATCGCAACGGTGGATTCAACGAGCTGGCGCGCAACCGGCGCGGAGTCACTCTGGACCTGAGACGCGCCGAGGCGAAGCGCGTCTTCGAGCGGCTCGTGAGACACGCCGACGTCGTGATCGAGAACTTCGCCCCGGGGGTGATGGCCGGCCTGGGGCTGGGCTTCGAGCGGCTGCGCCAGATCGACCCCGCGATCGTGCACGTCTCGATCTCCGGGTACGGAAGCACCGGACCGCACAGCAGCCGCAAGGCGTTCGGGCCGACCATCGAGGCGGGCAGCGGATTCTCGCTCTCGATGGGTCATGCCGATTCCGGCCCGATCCGCTCCGGTGTCGCCTGGCCGGATCCCGTGTCGGGGCTGGTCGCCGTCGCCGGAGCGCTGGTCGCGCTCCACGAACGCGACGCGCGGCCGGATCGGCCCGGGCGACACGTCGACGTGTCGATGCTCGAGGCGAGCCTCTACTTCACGAGCGATCTGCTTCTGGAGGCGCAGCTCCGCGGCGCCAGCCCCGCCCGCGCCGGAAACCGCAGCCCGCAGCGTGCGCCGCAGGGCTGCTACCCGTGCGCGGGTCGCGATCGCTGGATCGCGATCAGCGTCGAGAGCGACGCCGAGTGGGCCGCGCTCTGCCGCTGCGCCGGGCTTGGCGCGGAGCTGGCGGCGCTCGGACTGGCGGCGCGACGCGACCGCCACGACGAGATCGACGCCGCGATCTCGGCCTGGACCCGGAGCTCGGACCCGATCGCGCTCATGAACCTGCTGCAGAGCGCCGGAGTCACCGCGGCGGCGCTCGCCGACGCCCGCGATCTCGCGCGGGATCCTCAGCTCGCCTCGCGCGGATTCTGGGTCGCGCTCGAGCATCCCGAGACGGGCCTGCGCTACGCCCCCGGCTGCGCGATCCGCCTCTCCGAGACTCCCGCCAGCTACCGGAGGCCGGCGCCGTGCCTGGGGCAGCACGACGCCGAGGTGATGCGCGAGCTCGAGGAGCTGGATCAGTAACCCTTGAAGTCCGGCTTGCGCTTCTCGACGAACGACGAGGTTCCCTCTCGCGCGTCGCGCGTCGCGGCGGTGAGCGTCGCGACCACCGCCTCGTAGTCGAGCATCTCCTCGAGGCTCGAGGTGAGGGACTTGTGGATCACGCGCCGCGCGAGATCGATCGCGACGCTCGGGCCACGCGCGAGCCTGCGCGCGTACTCCATCGCGGCCGGGAGCGCCTGCCCTTCCGGCACCAGCTCGTCGATCAGGCCCATCGACTGCGATGTCTTCGCGTCGTAGACGTCGCCCGTCGCGACCATCATGAGCGCGTTCGAAACACCCGCAATCCGCGGCAGGAAGTAGCTGAGCCCGCAGTCGGGGCTGAAGCCGAGCCGCACGAAGATCGCCGATGTTCGCGCCGTCGTGTCGGCGAAGCGGCGATCGCAGGCCAGCGCGTAGGCCAGCCCCGCGCCCACCGCGGGGCCCGCGATCGCCGCGATCACGGGCTTCTCCACTTCGACGATCATCCTCGTCACGTCCGCGAACGTGCCGGCCGGCGTCTTGCGCTGGTAGCGCGGCATCGGCTGGTTCGGGTCCGAGAGCCCGGGCAGCGGTCGATCGCCCGATCCGCTCAGGAACTCCGCGTCGCCGCCGGAGCAGAACGCGCGGCCGGCGCCGGTGAGCACCACAGCGCGGACCTCGTCGCGCTGCCGGATCTCGCGAAACAGCTGCGCCACGTCTCCGGCCATGTCCCAGGTGACCGCGTTCAGGCGATCGGGCCGGTTCAGCGTGACCACGCCTACGCCGTCGGCTAGCTCGAAGAGGACGTGATCTCGCTTCGTCATGGCTTCCCTCGTGATTCGCGGTCCGTCGCGCCGATCGCGTGCAGCGCGGCGACGTAGCCGAACGTGCAGGCCGGGCCCAGCGTCGCGCCCGCGCCAGGGTACGTGCGGCCCATGACCGATGCCGAGCAGTTCCCGATCGCGTACAGGCCCGCGATCGGCGCGCCGGTGCGGTCTAGAACCCGCGCGTGCGCGTCGGTCGAGAGCCCTCCCTTGGTGCCGAGCTCGCCGGGATGCGCGACCAGCGCGTAGAACGGCGGTGTCTCGAGCGGCGCGAGACACGGGTTCGGTGTCACCTCGGCGTCGCCGTAGTAGCGGTCGTACTCCGTCTCTCCGCGGTGGAAGTCCAGATCTTTTCCGGTCCGCGCGTAGGCGTTCACCTTCTCGACCGTGGCCACCAGTCGCGCCGGGTCCAGGCCGAGCTGGGTCGCCAGTCCCGAGATCGTGTCGGCCTTGCGCAGGTACCCCTGCGTGAGCCGCTTCGGCAGCATCCTGTCCGGCTGCTGCGCGCCCGGCAGCAGCGGGCCGCACGGGTACTTCTTGCGGAAGGTCGCGTCGAAGATCAGGTACGCTGGGATGCAGGGCGAGTTCGCGCCGTGCTTCTGGTACATCGCGTTCACGACGTCGGTGTAGGGCGCGGCCTCGTTCACGAAGCGCTCGCCGCTTCCGTTCACCAGGATGCTTCCGGGCAGCGACTTCTCGATCACGAGCAGCCGCGCGCGCGCCTCGCCCGGAACCAGCGTGGTCGGCGTCCACCACGCCTCGTCCATCAGATCCTTGGCCGCGCCGATGCCCTCGCCCATCCGCAGCGCGTCCCCGGTGTTGTTCGGATTCGCGCAGGACCACTCGGCGCTCGTCGGCGCGGGCAGATACTGCTCGCGCAGCGCCGGATCGGCCTCGAACCCGCCCGCGGCCATCACGACGCCGCGCAGCGCCCGGATCCGGACGGCGCGTCCGCCGCGCTCCGCGCGCACGCCGACGACGCGGCCGCCCTCGCGCAGCAGCTCGCGCGCCGGAGTTTCGAGCCAGAGCGGGATCTCGCGGTCGAGAAGCGACGCGCGAAGCATCCCGACCAGGGCGTTTCCCATCGCCAGGTTCCGGTCGCGCCTGGACTTGAGGCGCCAGGGCAGATCGAGCGCGTAGCGCGACACGAGCTTCAGGGTGAGCGCGATCCAGCCCGGCGATCGCGTCAGCAGCGCGCGAGCTTCGGGGATCGTCATGAAGATCCGGCTCATGATCAGCATCTGCGGGCTCTGATCGCGCATGCGCAGCAGCTCGTCGCCGAGAATCGAGGCGTTCCAGCTCGCCGGCTCGATCGACCGGCCGCCGGGCTTGCTGCCCGGAACGCGCGGGTAGTAGTCGGCGTACTCGGGCAGCGCCACCATGCGCAGCCGCGTGCGCTCGCACAGGAAGCGGACCATCTCCGGGCCCTTCTCGAGGTACGCCCGGATCCGATCGTCACCGACACTTCCGCGTGTCAGCTCGCGAAGGTAGGTCCAGGCCTCCTCCGGGGTGTCCGGAACGCCGGCGGGGCCCATCAGGTGGTTGTTCGGGATCCAGAAGCCCCCACCCGACATCGCGGACGATCCGCCGTACCGGTCGGACTTCTCGATCAGGAGCGTCCGCGCGCCGTGATCGTGGGCGGTGAGCGCCGCCGTCATCGCGCCGGCCCCGGAGCCGATCACCAGCACGTCGACCGTCTCGTCCCAGGCCGCGTCGTCCATCGACTCAGCTCCTCTTTCCGCGCAGCAGGAAGCGCGTGACGCCGAGCACGTCCTCGCGGAAGGCCTCGAGCCGCGCGGCGCTCGGCGGCTTGCCGCGATTTCGCCGCTGCAGGAGCGGGTCGCCGGTCACGAACCAGACCGTCGCGCCGGCCAGGATGCTGACGAGGTGCGCGGGAGTCACCTTGCGCACGGCGCCCTCCTTCTGGCCCTGCTCGATCCCCTGCAGGACCATCGCGTACATCGGGTCGACGAGGCGACGCACGCCCGGGCGCAGCTCGCCCGCCGAGTCGGCCACCTCGCGCATGAAGAGCCGGGCCAGCGTCGGCCGCTCGCCGGCGTAGCGGATCCAGGCGTCGACCATCGCCTCGATCCGCGCGGCATGGGAATCGTCGCTCTCGAGCGCTTCACGGATGCGCTGCAGGAGCGGCGTGAAGGCCGACTCCAGCACGCCCTCGTAGAGCGTCTGCTTGTCGCGGAAGTGGTAGATCACCGCGGCGCGCGTGATTCCGATCCGCTCGGCGATGTCCTCCAGCCGTGCGGGCGCGAATCCGCGCGCTGCGAACTCCTGCTCGGCGGCCGCGAGAATCTGCTCGCGCATTCCCTCGCCCGCCTGGGCCGCCCGCCTGGGGCTCGCGGGTTGGCTCGCCGCCATGTCCCGCTATCTTACTCGGGAGTCAGGCACTGTCAACCGGATTTCTCGACGCTGGCCCCCATGCGATCGAACTCCCAGAACGCGCGCAACGAGACGATCTTCCCCGCCGCATCCACGCGGTACACGAACACGCCCTCGGTGCGGAAACGCGAGCCGTCGGGGAGCGTGGTGCTGATCTTCGCGACGTTGGCGACCTCGTCGCCGCAGGCGTACGAGTCGCGGAGCTCGAACTTCACACGGACCGGCGCGATCGTGCGGTCCCAGAACGCGCCGATCTCCTGCTTGCCCCGGTGCCCGCTTCCCTGCGGGTCGAGCGGCGAGCGCCCGACCGGATCCTCGACGATCGCATCGTCCGCGAAGAGCTCGAGCCACTGCTGCTTCGCGTTCTCCGGGCGTGTCTCTACGATGTGTACCGACCGGCGCGACGCCGTTCTCGCGGGATTCTCACTCACGTCCTTCCACCTTCATTGCATTGCAGCCTATACTACCGCGCGCGCTGGAGCGCCCCTCGCCGAAAACTGAGAGACCGGATGGCCAGGCAGGACAAGCGCATGAGCGAGGCCGACGTCGTGGCCCGGCTTCGCGACGGCATGACCATCGGCATCGGTGGCTGGGGCTCGCGACGCAAGCCGATGTCGCTGGTCCGCGCGATCCTGCGCTCGCAGCTGCGCGACCTGACGATCGTCTCCTACGGCGGCCCGGACGTCGGGCTGCTCTGCGCCTCCGGAAAGGCGAGGCGCGTGGTCTACGGCTTCGTCTCGCTGGACTCCATTCCGCTCGAGCCGCACTTCCGGCGGGCGCGCGAAGAGGGGCGCATCGAGGCGGTCGAGTACGACGAGGGCATGCTGCAGTGGGGCCTGTACGCCGCGTCGCTTCGCCTGCCCTTCCTGCCCACGCGCGCGGGTCTCGGCTCGGACGTGCTCACGATCAACCCGCACCTCTCGCTCGTGCGGTCACCGTACGCGGACGGCGAGGAGCTGGTGGCCATGCCCGCGATCGAGCTCGATGCGGCGCTGATCCACATGAACCGCGCCGACGCGCGCGGCAACGGCCAGTATCTCGGTCCCGACCTGTACTTCGACGACCTGTTCTGCGGCGCGGCGCGCGAGCGCTTCATGAGCTGCGAGCGGATCGTCGAGAGCGGCGAGCTGCTGCGCGAGGGGACGTTCCACACGCTCCGCATCAACCGCTCGATGATCGACGGCGTGGTCGAGGCGCCCAACGGCGCGCACTTCACCGAATGTCCGCCCGACTACGGGCGCGACGAGGCCTTCCAGCGCGAGTACGCGGCCACCGCGCGTGATCCCGGCCAGTGGGAGACGTTCAAGAAGACGTATCTGGAGCTTCCCGACGAAGCGGCCTATCAGCGCGCGGTGCGCGCGCGATGACGGGCGCAACCCGCGCCGAGATCTGCGCCGTCGCGATCGCAGAGACCTTCCGCGGCGATGGCGAGACACTCGTGAGTCCGATCGGGACGTTGCCGAGCATCGGCGCGCGGCTGGCGCGGCTCACGTTCGAGCCGGACCTGCTGCTCACCGACGGAGTCGCCATGCTGCTGGCCAGCGTTCCGCCGCTTGGCGGCGAGCCGCACGAGCCGCCGGTGGTCGAGGGCTGGCTGCCCTATCGCAGCGTCTTCGACACGCTCTGGGCCGGGCGTCGCCACGTCATGATGGGCGCGACGCAGGTCGATCGCTTCGGCAACCAGAACATCGCCTGCATCGGCCCGTTCGCGCGGCCGAAGGCGCAGCTGCTCGGCATGCGTGGCGCGCCGGGGAATACGCTGAACCACCCGACCAGCTACTGGGTGCCCAACCACGGCCCGCGCGTCTTCGTCGAGAAGGTCGACGTGGTCTCGGGCGTCGGCTACGACCGCGCGGCCCGGCTCGGCGAGCGCGCCCGCCGCTTCCACGAGATTCGCCGCGTCGTCTCGAATCTGGGCGTGTTCGACTTCGCGACGTCGAGCCGGACCATGCGGCTCGCGTCGGTCCACCCGGGCGTCTCCGTCGCACAGGTCGTCGAGAGCACGGGCTTCGCACTCGAGATCGCGCGCGACGTGCCCGAGACGCGATCGCCGACCGACCTCGAGCTCGAGATTCTGCGCACGCGGCTCGACCCGCTCGGAGCCGGCCAGAAGGAACTCGGGGGCTAGCCCGGCGATGGCCTCACCACTCGATACCGAGCTGTGTTCGATCCTGGGGATCCGCCATCCGATCCTGCAGACCGCGATGGGCTGGATCGCCACGCCGGAGCTCGTGGCCGCGAGCTCGAACGCGGGCGCGATGGGATTCCTCGCCACCGCGAACCTGCGGCCCGACGAGGTGGACCGGGAGATCGATCGCGTGAAGCAGCTCACCGATCGCCCGTTCGGCGTGAACCTGCTGATGGAGGCGCCCGGAGCGGAGCAGATCGTCGACGCGATGATCGGCCAGCGCGTTCGCGCGGCGAGCTACAGCCGCGCGCCGAATCCCGACTTCATCAAGCGCTTCAAGCAGGCCGGGATCCTCTGCATTCCCACCTGCGGCGCGGTGCGACACGCGCAGAAGGCCGTCCAGCTCGGCGCCGACGTGATCGTGATCCAGGGCGGCGAGGGCGGCGGCCACACCGGAAGCGTCCCTACGTCGATCCTGGTCTCGCAGGTCGTCGACGCCGTCGACCGGCCGGTCGTCGCCGCGGGCGGCTTCCACGACGGACGCGGGCTCGTCGCTGCGCTGGCCTTCGGGGCGGTCGGGATCGCGATGGGCACGCGCTTCCTGCTGACCCGAGAGAGCCCGGTTCCCGCGGCCACCGCCGAGCGCTACTTCCAGGCGGGCGTGGACGACCTGATCGTGACCACGCGAATCGACGGGATGAGCCACCGCGTGATCGTGAACGAGCTGGTTCGCGAGCTCGAAGCGAGCAGCCGCGCGGCGCTGCTGCTGCGCGCGCTGCGCAGCGCTCTCGCCTACCGCAGGCTCTCCGGCGCATCGATCCCGGAGCTCCTGCGCGCTGCGTTCGCGCTGCGTCGCAGCGAGAAGCTCTCGCGCGCCGAGACCCTGATGGCGGCGAACTCCCCGATCCTGATCCAGGCCGCGATGGTCGAGGGGCGGCCGGCCGAGGGCGTCCTGCCCAGCGGCACGGTGGCCGGCGTGATCTCGGATCGGCCGAGCTGCGCGGAGCTGGTCGAGCGCATCATGCGCGAGGCCGAGCAGACGCTCGAGTCACTCCAACGATGAGGATTGCGCGATGACGCTTGCGCTCGAGATCCGAGACGGCGTGGCCGAGCTCCTGCTCGACCATCCGCCCGTGAACGCACTGGATAGCGCGGGCTGGTCGAAACTGGCCGAGACGCTCGCGTCGCTGGGACGCGGCGGCGAGGCGCGCGCGGTGGTGCTCGGCGCGAAGGGCCGCGGCTTCTGCGCCGGCGTCGACATCAAGGAGCTCGCCGCGGACTCGAGCCGGATCACGCGCGTGAACCGCGCCTGCTTCGACGCGTTCGCGGCCGTGCACGACTGCCCGGTCCCGGTGATCGCCGCCTGCCACGGATTCGTGTTGGGCGGCGGCATCGGCCTGGTCGGCTCGTGCGACATCATCGTGGCCTCGCACGACGCGAGCTTCGGGCTGCCCGAGATCGATCGCGGGGCGCTGGGCGCCGCGTCGCACCTGATGCGGATGTTCCCGATCCAGAAGGTGCGCAAGATGCTCTTCACCGGCGAGCCGATCCCCGCCGCCGAGGCGTATCGTCTGGGCGCGATCGAGGCGCTGGTCGACCGGGACGAGCTCCTGCCGCGGGCGCGCGCCATCGCGGCGTCGATCGCCGCGAAGAGCCCGCGCGCGATCCGCCTCGCGAAGGAGTGCATGAACGGGATCGAGCTGCTCGACGTGAAGACCAGCTACCGCTTCGAGCAGGGCTTCACGCTGGAGCTGTACACCTCGCCCGACTCTCAGGAGGCGCGCGACGCCTTCGTCGAGAAGCGCGGAGCGAAGTTCCAGGAAACCAAGTAAGCGGAGGGGACCGAGATGCCGGAGGCCTACATCATCGACGCGCTACGCAGCCCGACGGGGCGGCGCGGCGGAGGGCTCGCGCGGGTGCACCCCGCGGACCTCGGCGCGCACGTGCTCGCGGCGATCGTCGAGCGAAGCGGAATCGACCCGTCGATCGTCGAGGACGTGGTCTTCGGCTGCGTCGACACGATCGGCCCGCAGGCGGGGGACATCGCGCGCACCTGCTGGCTCGCGGCCGGACTTCCCGACGAGGTTCCGGGAACGACCGTCGACCGCCAGTGCGGATCGTCGCAGCAGGCGGTCCACTTCGCCGCGCAGGCCGTGATGAGCGGCACCAGCGACGTCGTGATCGCCGGCGGCGTGCAGAACATGAGTCTGATCCCGATCTCGTCGGCGATGACCGTCGCCGAGCCGCTCGGGTTCAAGGACCCGTTCTCCACCTCGAAGGGCTGGGTCTCGCGCTACGGCACGCAGGAGGTCTCGCAGTTCCGCTCGGCCGAGATGATCGCCGAGAAGTGGAGCTGCTCGCGGCGCGAGATGGAGGAGTTCGCGCTGCGCAGCCACGAGCGCGCGATCCGCGCGATCGACGAGGGGCGCTTCGCTCGCGAGATCGTGCCGCTGGAAGGCGTCACGACCGACGAGACGCCGCGGCGCGGCACCTCGCTCGAGAAGATGGCGGCGCTCGCGCCGCTCCAGGCAGGCGGCCGACTCACGGCGGCGGTCTCGAGCCAGATCTGCGACGCGTCGAGCGCGCTGCTGATCGCGTCCGAACGCGCGGTGAAGCAGCACGGCCTCACGCCGCGCGCGCGGATCCACCATCTGTCGGTGCGCGGCGCGGATCCGATCTGGATGCTCACGGCGCCGATCCCGGCCACGGCGCACGCGCTGGAACGCAGCGGCATGAAGCTCGACCAGATCGACCTGGTCGAGATCAACGAGGCGTTCGCGCCGGTCGTGCTCGCGTGGCTGAAAGAGACCGGCGCCGACCCCGAGCGCGTGAACGTGAACGGCGGCGCGATCGCGCTGGGCCACCCGCTCGGCGCGACCGGCGCAAAGCTGATGACGACGCTGCTGCACGAGCTCGAGCGGACCGGCGGGCGCTACGGGCTGCAGACGATGTGCGAGGGCGGCGGCCAGGCGAACGTGACGATCATCGAGCGGCTGTCCTAGGCCGGCGGCGGAGCGCGGAGATGCCGGGGATCTGCGACGACCGGGTGGTGATCGTGACCGGCGCGGGGCGCGGGATCGGCCGCGCCCACGCGCTCGAGTTCGCGCGCCAGGGCGCGCGCGTGATCGTGAACGACGTCGGCGCCGAGCTCGACGGGAGCGGCGGCTCGGACGGTCCCGTCGGCGAGGTGCTCGCCTCGATCCGCGCCGCCGGCGGAGTCGCGATCGCAAACGCCGAGGACGTCGCGGACTGGGACGGCGCGGGTCGCCTGGTCGGCGAGGCGCTCCGCGAATGGGGCCGGCTCGACGTCGTGGTCAACAACGCCGGCATCCTGCGCGATCGCATGTTCGCGAGCGGCTCCCCCGAGGAGTGGGACGCGGTCATGCGCGTGCACCTGCGCGGTCACTTCTGCACCTCGCGCCACGCGGCGGCCCACTGGCGCGAGCAGAGCAAGGCGGGCCAGCGCGTGGACGCGCGGATCATCAATACCAGCTCGGGCGCGGGACTTCTCGGCAGCGTCGGCCAGAGCGCCTACTCGGCCGCGAAGGCGGGGATCGCCGCGCTCACCCTGGTGCAGGCCGCCGAGCTCGCGCGCTACGGCGTGACCGCGAACGCGATCGCGCCGGCCGCGCGCACGCGCATGACCGAGGCGGTCTTCGCGCAGACCATGGCCAAGCCCGAGCCGGGCCGCTTCGACGCGATGGCGCCGGAGAACGTCGCGCCGCTGGTGGTCTGGCTGGGAAGCGCCGAGTCACACGCAGTCACCGGACGCGTCTTCGAGGTCGAGGGCGGGAAGATCTCTCTCGCCGACGGCTGGCGACACGGCCCGGGCGTGGACAAGGGCTCGCGCTGGGAGCCCGACGAGATCGGCGCCGCGGTCGCGGAGATCCTGGCCAAGGCCGCCGCGCCCGAGCCGGTGTACGGAGCCTGACTCCGGCGTGTGCCGTGGCTACGCGCGCTGCGAGCTCACGGCGACGACCTCGCCGGTCATGTACGACGCGTAGTCGCTGGCCAGGAACACCATCACGTTCGCCACCTCCCAGGGCGCGGCCGCGCGCTGGAAGGCTTCTCGACTCTCCAGCTCCGCGAGCTCGGCCTCGGGCATCGTCTTGGACAGAAAGCGGTGCATCGCCAGGCTCGGCGAGACCGCGTTCACGCGCACGCCCGCCTCCGCCGCCTCGATCGCGGCGCAACGCGTGAGCGCCATGACGCCCGCCTTCGCCGCCGCGTAGTGCGCCTGCCCGGCCTGCGCGCGCCAGCCGAGCACCGAGGCGTTGTTCACGATCGCGCCGCTGCGCCGCTCGAGCATGTGCGGGAGCACCGCGCGCATCATGCGGAAGGTTCCGTTCAGCGTGACGTCGAGCACGCGGCTCCACTCCTCGTCGCGCATCTCGACGATCCGCGCCGTCCCGCCCAGGCCCGCGTTGTTGATCAGCACGTCGATCCGGCCCAGCTCGGCGATCGCGGCGTCCACGAGCGCCCGGACCTCCGGCTCGCGCGTGACGTCACAGAGCCGTGTGGGCGGCCGCGTTCCCAGCTCTCGCTCCAGCTCGTCGGCCGCCTCGCGCAGACGCCGCTCGTGGATGTCGCTGATCATCACGCGCGCGCCCTCTTCCGCGCAGCGGCGCGCGGCGGCGAAGCCGATTCCGGCGCCCGCGGCCGCAGTGACCAGCACGGTCTTGCCGGCCAGGAGATTGCGGCCCGGGGGGTAAGGGGGAAGCTCGCGGCTCATCGTCGCCGAGATGGTATCGGATCGCGGCTGCGGCGTGCGGCGTCGATCGCGAGGGGCCCCGCTCGTGGTATATGAGAGGTCTTCGGGAGGAGGCGGAAGGTGAACGAGGACAACCGGCCGGTATTGGTGGGAACGGCTCAGCTCGTGGTTCGGGACGCGGATCCGCGCGAGGCGCCCGAGCCCCTCGCGATGCTCCTGCAGATGGCGCGTGATGCCGCGCAGAACGCGGGGACCGGTGACCGGGCGTTGCGCGGGATCGACAGCGTGGGGCTGGTCGACGTGGCCGGATGGCTGGCGCCGAACGGCGGCCGGTTCCTCGCCGAGCAGCTCGGCGCGACCAGTCGCTGCGAGCTCGCTTCCGGGCTCGGCGGCGAGGCCCCGCTCACGATGGTGAACCGGCTCGCGCGTCGGATCGCGAGCGGCGAGTCGCGGATCGCGCTCGCGGTCGGCTGCAACAACATGCACACGCTGAAGCGCGCCCGGCAGCGGCAGGTCAAGCTCGACTGGAAGATCGGCGGATCGGGCCAGGCCGAGGTGATCGCCGAGCCGTCGCTGGGGAACAACCCGCTCGAGCAGCAGCACGGTCTCGACATGCCGGTCCAGAACTACCCGGTGCTCGAGAACGCGCTCCGCGCGCGCCTCGGGCTCTCGCTCGAGAAGCACCGCGAGCGGCTGGGCCGGCTGTTCGCCCCGTTCACGGAGACCGCGGCGAAGAACCCCTACGCCTGGTTTCCGGTGCGCCGCAGCGCCGCCGAGCTCGTCACGCCGACGGCGGAGAACCGCATGATCGCGTTCCCGTACACGAAGTACCTGAACGCCGTGCTCGAGACCGATCAGGCCGCCGGCGTCCTGCTGATGTCGGCGGGCGCCGCGCGCGAGCTCGGGATCGCCGAGGACCGCTGGCTCTACTGGTGGGGCGGCGCCTACACCAAGGAGCGTGCCTGGTTCGTGAGCGAGCGCCCGGATCTCTCGCGGGCTCCGGCCATGGCCGAGTGCGCGCGACGGACGCTGGGAAGCGCGAACGTGACGATCGACGACATCGACCGGATCGACTTCTACAGCTGCTTCCCGGTCGCGGTGCAGTCGGCCGCGGAGTCGTACGGGGTCGCGGACGGCGACCCGCGCGCGCTCACCGTGACCGGTGGCCTGCCCTACGCGGGCGGGCCCGCGAACAACTACACGCTGCACTCGCTCGCCGCGATGGCGGATCTGCTGCGCAGTCACCCGGGCGAGAAGGGTCTGGTCACGGGCAACGGCTGGTATCTGACCAAGCACTCGGGCTGTGTCTGGTCGACCGAGCGCCCGACCGGCGACGGCGTGGACCCGGGCCCGAACGCCGCAGATCCGCTTCCCGCTCCGCTCCCGGTCGTCGTGGCGTCTCGCGGGACAGGGCGCATCGAGGGCTACACGGTGGTGTACGACCGCGAGGGCGCGCCGGCGCGCGGGATCGTGATCGGGAGGACCGACGAGGACCAGCGCTTCATCGCGAACACGCCCGCCGACCGGGCGCTTCTGGAGCGCTTCGTCGCGGGCGAGCAGGTCGGGCGCAAGGGACGGCTCTCGCGCGACGGGGAGCTCGGCCGCTTCGAGCCCGAGTGAGAGCCGAGAGCCTCGGAATGGCGACCATCTTCGAGTCACCGAACCAGCTGATCGGCGCGGTGGGCCGCCACCTGGGCTACAGCGACTGGCTCCAGATCGAGCAGGACCGAATCGACCGCTTCGCGGAGGCGACCGGGGATCGGCAGTGGATCCACGTCGATCCGGAGCGCGCGGCGAGCGGGCCGTTCGGCCGCTGCATCGCCCACGGCTACCTGACCCAGTCCCTGGTCAATCTGTTCCTGCCGCAGATCGTCGAGGTGCGCGGCACCTCGATGGGCGTGAACTACGGCGCCGACCGGCTGCGTTTCCCCGCGCCGGTTCCGGTGGGCTCGCGGGTGCGCGGCGGCGCGGAGCTGCTCCGCGCCGAGCCGGTCGCGGGGGGCGTGCAGGCGACGATCCGGGTCACCGTCGAGATCGAGGGCGGGAGCCGCCCAGGCTGCGTGATCGACACGATCAGCCGCTACTACGCCGAGGAGTCGTCATGAGCGTGCCCCGAGAGGTGACCCAGAAGCGTCTCGCGGTGCTCTCGGCCGGAACGCTGCGCTACACGCCCAGCCAGAAGTTCACCGTCGCGGACCGGATCGAGGAGCGCGCGGCGGCGGATCCGGATCGGGTCTTCGTGCTCTTCGAGGACCGGCGGGTGAGCTACGGCGAGCTGAACCGGCGCGCGAATCGCGTCGCCTCGGCCGCGCTATCGCTGGGCCTTCGCCGCGGGGACGTCGTCTCGCTCTTGATGGAGAACCGCCCGGAGTTCATCTCGACCTGGGCGGGGCTCGCGAAGCTCGGCGTGACGACCGCGCTGATCAACACCCAGCTTCGCGGGGACGCGCTCGCCCACGTGCTCGACACCGCGCGCGCGCGCCACCTGATCGTCGGCAGCGAGTGTCTCGACAAGCTCGAGGGAGTCTCGGGAGCCGATCGAGTGGTCGCGGTCGATCTGGACCCGGATCACCCCGCGGAGCTACCGCGCGGGGCGTGGAGTCTCTCGGACGCGCTGGAGCGAGGGTCCGAACGGAATCCCGATCCGGGCCTGCGCGCGGGTCTCGTCGCGGGCGACGACCTGTTCCACATCTTCACCTCCGGAACGACCGGGCTTCCGAAGGCGGCGCGGCTCAGCCACATGCGGTTTCTGGGCGTGGGCGACGGAATGTCGGCCGTCGCGGGGTACGGCCGCGACGAGGTGATCGCCTGCGTGCTCCCGCTCTTCCACGGAGCCGCGGGAATGGTGGTCGTGTCGTGCGCGCTGCACCACGGCGGGGCCATCGCGCTGCGGCGCCGATTCAGCGCGAGTCAGTTCTGGAGCGACGCCGTTCGCTACGGCACCACTGCGTTCCAGTACATCGGAGAGATCTGCCGGTACCTGCTGAGCCAGCCCGAGAGCCCGCTCGACCGCGCGCACAAGATCCGCGTGATGATGGGAGCGGGCCTCGGCCGCGACATCTGGCCGGCCTTCCAGCAGCGCTTCGGCATCGAGCAGATCCTCGAGGGCTGGAGCTCGACCGAGGCGAACACGTCGCTTCTGAACGTCGACAACAAAGTCGGCTCGTGCGGGCGGATCCCCTTCCCCGACTATCACAACGGTCGCTTGATCCGTTACGACGACGAGACCGGCGTTCACCCGCGCGGCTCGGACGGGCTGTACCAGCTATGCGCCCCCGGGGAGATCGGCGAGTTCATCGGCGTGATTCCGGATCTTCCCGACTCGGGCGCGGGCCGCTTCGAGGGCTACACGTCGAGCGAAGCCACCGATGCGAAGATCCTGGTCGACGTGCTGCGCAAGGGCGACCGCTGCTACCGCTCCGGCGACCTGCTGCGCTGCGACGAGGACGGCTACTACTACTTCGTGGACCGGATCGGCGACACGTTCCGCTGGAAGAGCGAGAACGTCTCGACCCAGGAGGTCGCGGAGTCGCTGGGCGCGTTCCCGGGCCTGGAGATCGCCAACGTTTTCGGCGTGCGCGTGCCCGGGACGGAGGGCCGCGCGGGAATGGCGGCGCTGGTGCTGCGCGACCCCGCGGCTTTCGACGGCCGCGCGTTCTACGCCTACACCGAGGAGCGTTTGCCGAGCTACGCCGCGCCGGTCTTCGTGCGCCTGTCGTCGAGCGCCGACATCACCTCGACCTTCAAGCTGAAGAAGTTCGAGCTGCAGCGCGACGGCTACGATCCGCAGCGCATCCGCGATCCGCTCTTCGTCAGGGACCCGTCCGCGCGCGACTACGTGCCCGTGAACGCGAAGAACCTCGCGCGACTGTCGCTGCGCCCGTTCGCGGGCGACGCCGGCTGAGCCGGCTAGCGCCGCGCGGGCTCCGACGCATCCGCGAGGTCCGCGCGCAGCGTGCGCGCCACGAGCAGGAAGACGAGGCTCCCGAGCGCCGCGATCACCCCGGCGCTCACCAGCGAGTAGCGGATCGCGTGGGAGCCGAAGGCCGCGAAGACGCGGTCGTCCCCGAGCCCGACCAGCAGCGGCCCCGCGCCCAGCCCCACCATGTTCAGGATGAAGAGGTGCAGCGCCGAGGCGGTCGCGCGGGTCTCGGGCCGCGCGATCCCCTGCACCATCGCGAGCATCGGGCCGACGTACATCGCCGCCAGCGTGTAGGCCGGCGCGAAGCAGAGCAGCGCCGCTCGCGGCGTTCCGAGCAGAAGGAACCCGAGCAGGAACGGGAACGAGGACAGACACTGCAGCGCGCAGAGCCGCGGCACCCAGCGCGGATCGATCGCGCCGAGCCGGTCGGCGAGCATCCCGCCGAGGAACACGCCGAGCGACCCGCCGATGCCGATCACGAGCCCGAGCCACGCGCCGATCTCGACCGGCGCGAGCCCGTGCACGCGGCCGAGGAACGCGGGGCCCCAGGCCAGCGTCGCGTAGCCCGAGAGTGACTGGCAGGAGCCCGCGAGAACGATGAACACGAACGAGCGCCGCGAGAGCAGCTCGCGGATCACCGCGAGCGTCCCGGGCGCGGCCCCCTGCCCCGTGACCGCGCCGCTCGGCGCCGCGCGCGGCGGCTCGCGCACCGTGAAGCGCACCAGGAGAGCGAGCGCGATTCCCGGCAGGCCGACCAGCAGGTAGACCGTGCGCCAGTCGAAGTGAGTGAGCACCCAGCTCCCGCCGAGATACGCGAGCATCGAGCCGACGTACACGCCCGAGGCGTAGATGGACAGCGCCGTCGCGCGCGAGCCCGGCGGGAAGTAGGCCGAGATCAGCGAGTGCGAGGGCGGCGTGCCCGCGGCCTCGCCGATGCCCACGCCCACCCGCGCCAACGCAAGCTCCGCGAAGCTCCGCGCCAGACCCGACGCGGCGGTGAACAGGCTCCAGACCGCCACGCCCGCGGCGAGGATCGCGGTTCGCGAGCTGCGGTCGGCCCAGCGCGCCACGGGGATGCCCGCAAACGTGTAGAAGAGCGCGAACGCGAACCCGGACAGGAAGCCCATCGCGGTGTCGGAGGCGCCGAGCTCGCGCTTGATCGGCTCGAGCAGGATCGCGATCACCTGCCGGTCGACGAAGTTCGCCACGTAGACCAGCCAGAGCACGCCGAGCACGTAGCGCGGGTAGGCCGGGGAGCTCGCGCCGCGATCCGTCTGCATCGCCTCTCTATTATCATGGCCGCGATGACCCCGACCGACCCGCTCGCCGAGACGATCCCGCGCCTGCTCCTCGACGCGGGCGCGCGCCGAGGCGGGAAGATCGCGATCGAGGACGGCCCCGTCGCGCTCGGCTACGCAGCGCTCGCCGAGGCGATGCTAGACGCCGCGCGCGCCTTCATGGCCGCGGGCATCGGCCCGGGCGACCGCGTCGCGATCTGGGCGCCCAACCTCTGGGAGTGGATCACGGCGGCGCTGGGCCTGCAGGCCGCGGGGGCCGTGCTCGTCCCGCTGAACACCCGGCTCAAGGGACTCGAGGCCGGCTACGTGCTCGAGAAGAGCGGCGCGCGCGTCCTCTGCACGGTGCGGGGCTTCCTCGGCGTCGACTACGTCGAGCTTCTGCAGCGCGCGCTCGGCGGCGCCGCCGCGGGTCGGCCGGTCGCGGGCCTGCCGAAGCTCGAGCGGATCGCGGTGCTGCGCGGCGCGGACGGCGCAGCAATCGAGCCGGGCGTCGAGGCCTGGTCCGAGTTCCTCGCGCGCGGCCACCGCGTCGCCGCGATCGACGCCCGACACCGAGCGGAGTCGGTCCCGCCCGACGCGCTCTCCGACATCCTCTTCACGTCCGGCACCACCGGAAAGCCGAAGGGCGTGATGACGACCCACGCGCAGAACCTGCGCTGCTTCGCGGCCTGGAGCGAGATCGTCGGGCTGCGTGACTCGGACCGCTATCTGGTCGTGAATCCCTTCTTCCACGGCTTCGGCTACAAGGCCGGCTGGCTCTCCGCCTTCATGCGCGGAGCCACGGTGATCCCGCACGCCGTCTTCGACCCGCCCGCGGTGCTGGAGCGGATCGCCCGCGAGCGGATCAGCGTGCTGCCCGGTCCGCCCACCCTGTACCAGTCGATCCTCGCCACGCCCGACCTGTCCCGCTACGACCTGTCGCCGCTGCGCCTGGCCGTGACCGGCGCCGCCGTGATCCCGGTCGAGCTCGTCCACCGCATGCGCCGCGAGCTCGGCTTCGAGACGGTGATCACCGGCTACGGACTCACCGAGAGCACGGGCGTGGTCAGCATGTGCCGCCCCGAAGACGACCCCGAGACGATCGCCACGACGTCGGGCCGCGCGATCCCGGACGTCGAAGTGCGTTGCGTCGCCGAGGACGGCGCGGAAGTCCCGCGCGGCCAGCCCGGCGAGATCGTGGTGCGCGGCTACAACGTGATGCTCGGCTACCTGGACGACCCCGCCGCCACGCGCGACGCGATCGACGCGGGCGGCTGGCTCCACACCGGCGACGTCGGCGTGATGGACGCGCGCGGCTACCTGCGCATCACCGACCGCATCAAGGACATGTTCATCGTCGGCGGCTTCAACTGCTACCCCGCCGAGATCGAGAACGCGCTGCTCGGCCTGCCCGGCGTCGCCCAGGCCGCCGTGATCGGCATCCCCGACGAGCGCCTGGGCGAGGTCGGCATGGCCTTCCTCGTCCCCCGCCCCGGCGCCAGCCTCGACCCCGCCACCGTCACCGCTTGGTGTCGCGAGCAGATGGCCAACTTCAAAGTCCCCCGCCACGTCGAGATCGTCGACTCGCTGCCCATGAACGCCACCGGCAAGGTCACGAAGTTCGTGCTGCGGGAGCGGGCGCGCGAGCGACGGTGAATCAAGCCGAGACGCCCACGCGACTCAGGTCAGCCGAAGACCCATGCGGCAGGCGAAACCACACTCGGCTACGGCGTCATGGACTCGTCTAGACGAGCCTCCGGCGAATCCGCGGCGATTCAGCCGCGCGTTCGGTGACCGCGTCCGTCCAATAGACCGGATTCTCGCGTCCGGCGCATTGGACGCATTCGTGCCCCGAGCAGCTCAGGAGTCCGTGAAACCCGCTCCCGCTCAAGGTACGGCGATTGCACTAAGGTCGGCGCCGTATCGACTCAGGAGAAGTGATGACTCAGAAGCTAACGAAGTCCTTGTTGTGCCTCTGCCTGGTGTCCTGTGCCACGCCACTCGAGTCGCGTCTGTCGCCCGGTGAACCGGGAGCGGGAGTCTCCTACTTCCTGCCCCGGCAGCTCCTCAAGCTCACGGTCACGCGCACGGACAAGACCCAGCGGGTGCAGTACCTCGCGAACCTGAAGGCCGAGAAGACAGCGGCAGAGAAGGCCTTGGAGACGGTCGACAAGGTTATTGTCGATCTGCAGAAGCTGCGCGAGCGGCTCAAGCTCGCGCCTGGGCCGAGGGCCGTGGAAGCGGTCAAGGCGGTCGACGCCCGCGTCGAGGAAGCGTCGACCGCGCTGACGGTCCAGAAGGCCGCGATCGACAACAAGGCGCTGGAGATCAAGCAGCTCGAACAGAAGATGGCCGAGGACAAGAGCACTGACTGCGCGGATGCGATCGCACTCGCGGTCCTCCCGCCTGAGCCAGACCCAAGCCTTCGCTACGTCGCGCAGCTCGGGCATTCGGCATCACGCGACGACAAGTGGACGATCGCCACTACACCGGCGGGCCTGCTCAGCAGTGCGGACGTCGTCCTCACCGACCGTAGCGCCGACATCGTCGTGGAGGTCGTCCGCTCCGCGGCGCTCGTTGCGAAGGCGGGAACGACCCTGGCGACGCTCTCGCGGGAGACAATGCCCGACGACAAGAAGCCCGCCTGCGTGCCATTTCGCAAGGAGCACATATTCGACCCGGATCCCAAGCGTTCGGATCTGGCGACGCTGAACCAGGTGCTCGACACCTGGGGCGTGGATCTCGATGTCAAATTGTCGGCTAGTCCTTCGAAGGAGCTCGAGCCACCTCAGCAGAAATGCTTCGGCGGCGTGCGAGGAACCATCGTCAGGTGGCTGGGGGGGTGCCGCATCGACAGCTCCGACGGTCTCTACTACCGCCGCCCGATTCCGTACGGACTCTCGATCCTCAGAGCGGACGGCTCACTCCTTCACGAGACCCGCGTCGCTCTCCCGAACGGCGCCCCGATCGACTTGTTGCCGGTACCCGACCCGTGGCTGGTGACGAACAAACAATCGATGAAGTTCGACCAGGGCATGCTGACGTTCGTCGAGTCGGAGCAGCCAAGTCAGTTCCTTGAGCTGGCGCGGTTTCCGGGTCGCGTCGCGAAGGAGCTGATCTCCGTCCCCGCCGAGATGTTCCAGCTCAAGATCGACCACTCGAGTCAGGAGACGGCCGAGATCGAAGCCGAGAAGGCGATTGTCGATGCACAGAAGGCGTTGCTCGAATCGCGCGACGCCCTTGCGACGTTGCAGGGGGAGCACGCTGAGGATTGAACCTCGACCGGCGCGTCGGCCCGGCGCGGGCTTTGCTGGGGCGCGTGTGTCGACATCAGTCCCTTCGGAGCGCACGCGCGAAATCTGCGGACGCGGGAGCAGCGCGATCAGCGGCAGGTGCTGGCGGCCCTGCAGGACCTCGGAGTCGAGCAGATATGCGGGCGCGCCGCAGGCGCCTGCCTCGATCAGCCGCGTGCGCTCCGCGGCGATTAGGCTGGGCCCTTCTCTCGTACACACAGGCCGCGAACCCCGACGCCGAGACGCCGAGTTCGTGCAGAAGAGCTTCACCGCATCCGCGACCTTGCCGGACAGGCCCACCGGAATGAAGTCCAGATCGTGCGACGGGTAAGCGTTCTCCGACTAGATCGAGACGACGGCCCCGCCCGAGAGCACAACCTCGACACCGTGTCTCTCCAGCGTCCCGCAGACCAGCCCTGCTAAGTCCTCGGTCGAGGTCCTCGGGCCGATCGAGCTCACATCCGCTTCCCCGTCGGCCACGGGCGACGCCGCTCCGGCAGGAATCGCTTGCGCTCCCTCGCAGGCAGGGCCCGGAGGGCCTTTCGTAGGAGTGCGCGCAGCTCGTCCCGAAAGGGGAATGCTGGATTCCACTCGAAGAGACGAGTTCGCCCGCGCAACCGGCTCACCACGATCCGGCCGCGCTCGAGCCGATCGAGCTGGCGCTGCACCATTGCTACGGGAAGGTCGAACGCGCGCGCGATCTCGCTCGGGTATCCCTGCTCGAACTGATCGAGATACAGGAGCGCCTTCTCGACCGTCGCATTGCCGACCAGACCTTCGAGCACCTGAATCCTGCACCTACCTCAATACGGGTTGATCTTGCCCTGATTTGAGGTGGATGAACGGAACGAGGCGTGCGGACGCCCCCGCACAGCTCGTCGGAGCGTGGCGTGCCCTGCCTTCCTCGTGAATCGACCCGCTTCTCGCGAGAGAAGCCCCTCGCCTTGTCGAACCACCCCGGATTCAGGCACCAAGGTCCCGTGCGCCTCCCCCGGCGAGATCGTGGTGCGCGGCTACAAGGCTCCACGCTAGCGACGTCGGCAGTATGGACGGGCGCGGCTACATGAGCATCAGCGACCGGATCAAGGACATGTTCATCGTCGGCGGCTTCAACTACTACTCCGCCGCGATCGAGAGCGCGCCGCTCGGCCTGCCCGGCGTCGGCCAGGCGCCGTGATCGGCATCCCCGACGAGCGCCCCGGCGAGGTCGGCATGGCCTTCGTCATCCTGCGGGAGCGGACGCGCGAGCGGCGGTGACCGAGATCCGAGAATTCCGGTTGAATGTCGCAGCTGCTGGAAGCGCTCGAACGCGAAGACGCTGATGGGGGGCGCGTTCCTCTATACTCCGCCGCCCTATGCGACGCCTTGCAGGAAAAGTCGCCCTCGTCACGGGCGGCGGCAGTGGAGTGGGACGGGCCGCGGTCGAGATGTTCGCGCGCGAGGGCGCGCGGGTCGCCGCGTGTGGCAGGAACGCGGCACGGGTCGAGGAGACGATCGCGGCCGTCCGCGCCGCGGGGGGCGAGGGTCTGGCCGTCGCGGCGGACGTCTCGAGCGACGGGGACTGCGGCCGCCTGGTCGCCGCGATCGTCGAGCGGCTCGGCGGGCTCGACATCGTCGTCAACAACGCGGGCGTCGGCTACGACTACGAGCTCACCCACCCCGGCGCCATGGCCGACCTCGCGTCGACGCCGCCCGCCAGCTGGCAGGACGTGATCGCCATCAACCTGAGCTCGGTCTACAACGTGTGCCGCCACGCGCTGCCGCACATTTTCGCGGCCGGCGGCGGGGCGGTCGTGAACGTCGCGAGCATCGGCGGCGTCATGGGCATGGCCGACGCCCATGCCTACAGCGCCGCCAAGGGCGGAATGGTGAACCTGACCCGCTCGATGGCGGTCGCCTACGGTCCCAAGGGCGTGCGCACCAACTGTGTCGCGCCGGGCAGCATCGAGACCAAGATGATCCGCCACCGACTGAGCGCGGCCGGCGACCCGCACCTCGCCGACGCCACGCGCTTCATGGTCTCGCCGCTCGGGCGCGTCGCGCGGCCGGACGAGATCGCGAGCGCCTGCCTGTTCCTCGCCTCCGAGGAGGCGAGCTACGTCAACGGCGCCATCCTCGTGGTCGATGGCGGCACCACCGCGACCTGGTCGTAGCGAGCGGCCCGACTTCCTCGGCGCCTGAGTCACTCGGCGTCGGACATCTCGATCGCGCCGGCCTCGACGTGCTCGCGGAACTCGTCGGCCGACAGGCCGAGGATTTCGCGGAACACGTACGTGTTGTCCTGGCCCAGGGCGGCGCCGGCGGGGAGACGCGGGCGGGTTCGCGGGCCCAGGCCGAGCGGGATTCCGGTCGCGGTCACCCTTCCCTTCTTGTAGTGCTCGAGCTCCTCGAAGAATCCGCGTGCGGCCAGGTGGGGGTCGCGCTCGTGCTGGTCGCGGGTGTCCTGCACCGCGCCGGCGGGAACTCCGGCGCGCTGCAGCAGATCCATCACTTGAATGTCGTCGCGCTCGCGGGTCCAGGCCGAGATGCCGGCGTCGAGCTCGTCGGCGTGCGCGAGGCGGCCCGCCGCGTGCGCCAGGCGCGAATCCGCGGCCCAGTCGGGACGGCCGATCGCGCGGCAGAGCGCGGCCCACTCCGCGTCGCTCGTCACCGCGATCGCGCACCACCGGTCTTCGCCGCGGCAGGGATAGCAGTCGTGCGGGGCGGCCCAGGTCGAGCGGTTGCCGCGCCGTGCGGGCGTGACTCCGTCGGCGAGCTGCTCGAGCAGCGCGTGGCCGATCGAGGCAACGGTCGCCTCGAGCTGAGACAGGTCGATGTGCTGGCCCTCGCCCGTTCGCGCGCGGTGATCGAGCGCGGCCATCAGCGCGACCAGGCCGTGAAGCGCGGAGAGGCCGTCGGGGTAGGCGTACTGGGTCATGGTGCAGGAGCGGCCGGCAAAGCCGGAGAGCTCCGCGAGGCCGGAGAGCGCCTCGATGTTCGGGCCCCAGGTGACGTAGCTGCGACACGGGCCGGTGTCGCCGAAGCCCGAGCTCGAGAGCATGACCAGGTCGGGGCGGGCGCGTGCGAGCTCGCGGTAGCCGAGTCCCAGCTTCTCCATCACGCCGGCGCGCTGGTTCTCGATCACCACGCCGCAGGCGGCGGCCAGTCGTCGGGCCAGCTCTGCGCCGAGCGGATTCGCGAGATCGAGCGCGACGAAGCGCTTGCCCGCGTTCCAGTCGGTGAACCACGGCGAGAGCTGCGGCTGGGTGCCGAGCTCGGGCGCGCGCGGCGGAACGTACAGGCGCACCACGTCGGGGCGCTTTCGCGACTCGACGCGGATCACCTCGGCCCCGCAGTGCGCCATGAAGCGGCCGATCCACGGCCCGGCCATCGCGGAGCTGAACTCGAGCACGCGCAGGCCCTCGAGCTCCGCGCCCGATTCCGCGGCAGCGGCGTACGTGCGCGCACGCAGCGGCGGCTCGCCGCCGAGGATCTCGGTCTGGTGCTCGCCCGGACGCGGCGCCGGCCGAGTCATCCGCCAGGGCGTGCGCGAGAGCCGGTACGGAGCGCCGGGCATGCGCATCGCCCCCGCCACGGGGTGCGCGAGCTCGGCGAAGAATCCGCGCGCTTCGAGCTGCGGGTCTTCGATCAGCGCCGCGGCGCCGTTCACCGGAGTGAACGCGATGTGGCGGCGCTGACCCTCGCGGTAGACCTCCTGCACCGTGAAGCGCTCGGTCAGCTCGGCGATGAACAGGTCGAGCAGCTCGCGGTACTCGATGCGATTGGACGACGGCCCGTCGAAGATCGGCGCGAGCACCTCCTCGTTGCCGGTCACCTCGTGGACCCAGCGCGCCAGCGCCTGCCAGTGCGCGGGGCGGTTGATCATCAGGTAGACGAGCCCGTCGCGACACCGATACGTGCCGGACGGGACCGATGCGAACAGCCCCGCGCCGCGCCTGCGCGGCACGATTCCGTCGTCGAGGTACTTGCCGACCCCGGTGATGTGACTGAGCGAGAGCACCGCCTCCTGGATCGAGACGTCGACGTGCCGGCCCTGCCCGGTCCGGTCGCGCTGGTGGAGCGCGATCAGGCTGCTCGCCGCGGCGACCAGCGACGCCGACACGTGCGCCTGCTCGCCGGCGAGCCGCACCGGCGGGTCCTCGGCCTCGCCGATCACGCCGGCCGCGCCGCCGAGCGCGGTCGCGACCAGGTCCGAGGACTTCCAGCCGCGGCGCGGCCCCGTCTGGCCGAAGCCCGTGATCGAGGTGAGCACGAGCCTCGGATTCGCGCGACACAGGGCAGCGTAGCCGAGGCCGAGCGCGTCGAGTTGCCCGGGCGGGAAGGCCTCGATCAGGAGATCCGAGCCGCGCGCGAGCTCGAGCAGGCGCTCGCGATCGCGCGCCTCCGCGAGGTCGAGCACGACGCCGCGCTTGCTCGTGTTCATGTACAGGAAGAACAGGCTCGCGTCGGGATGGGCGACGCGAGCGCGGAACGGCGGGTGCCGCCGCGAGGGATCGCCGTCGGGCGGCTCGACCTTGATCACGTCGGCGCCCAGGTCGGCGAGAAGCTTGCCGCAGTACGCCCCGCTCGCGTCCGCGAGGTCGAGCACGCGCCTGCCGTGCAGGGCGCCGCTCGACTTCGCGACCGTCACCGTCCCCCGTCCAGCGCGGACGCCGCGACGAGTTCTTCGAGGTAGCGCGTGTCCCAGTACGAGAGCTGCAGCTGCTTCGCGCGGCGGAAGTAGAGCTGGATGTCGTACTCCGCGATGAATCCGACGCCGCCCCAGATCTGCACCATGGTCGCGGTCACGTCGCGGTAGGTCTGGCAGGCGAAGAGCTTCGCCATCGGCGCGAGCCGCTCGCTCGGCCGTCCGGTCGCGATCGCCCAGGCCGCCTCGTACACCAGAGCCTTGCCACCGTCGATCCGGGTCACGGCGTCGGCCAGGTAGTGCGCGATCGCCTGGAACGCGCCGAGCGGCTTGTCGAACTGCTTGCGCTCCTTGGCGTACTCGGCGGTGATCTCGAGCGCGCGCTCGGCACCGCCCATCGCCTGCGCGGCGAGCAGCACGATCGCGTCGAGCATGACTCGATTCCAGGTCGCCCAGCCCGAGCCGGGCGCACCGACGCGCGAAGACGCGGGCACGCGCACGCCGTCGAGCTCGACGCGGTACTGGGTGTCCGAGGCCAGGCTGTGCTGCTGCGCGAGCCCGACACCGGATTGCGACGGATCGACCAGGAAGAGGTCGATCGCGTCTCGCGCCGGGCCCGTGCGCGCGAGGACCAGAAGCTGCGTGGCCGCGCGCGCGAACGGCACGTGCAGCTTGGTGCCGCGCAGCCTGTACTCGTCGCCCACGCGCGCCCCCTCGAGCTGCACGCCGTCCGGTCCGAAGCCGCGCTCGGGCTCGAGCCATGCGGGTGCGACGATGCTCGCGCCCGAGGCCAGGCCCGGCAGCAGGCTCTGCTTCTGCGCCTCGTCGCCCGCGCGCAGCAGCGCGCCCGCGCCGAGCACGGCGCTGCCGAGCAGCGGCACGGGCGCGAGCGCGCGGCCGAGCTCCTCGAAGACGACCGCGCTCTCGAGCAGCGTCTGCCCGCCGCCGCCAAATGATTCGGGGATCTGCAGCCCGATCAGCCCGAGCTCGCCCATCTTCTTCCAGAGCTCCGCCGGGTAGCCGATCGGATCGTCCTCCAAGGCGCGAACCACGGCGATCGGAGAGTGGTGGCGACAGACGCCGCGCACCATCTCCCGAAGCATCTGCTGCTCTTCGCTCCAGTCGAGATCCATCGCCACTCCCTCTTCGCCCCGGCCGCGTTGCTACGGCCGCCAGTCGCGCCCGCGCCGCCGCCAGGGGTTGTCGGACGCGTCCGTGGGCAGAGCGATGCGCGCGCTGCAGCTCATCATGCTGTCCCCCTTCACGGTCAGATCGATCGAGACGCTCGCCCAGACACAGCCGGTCTCGTCGCTCGCGACGCCGTCGACGCGCCCTTGAAACACCATGGTGTCACCGGGGCACACGGATTTCTTGATCTTGAACTTCATGCGGCCGAGCCGGCCGAGCGGACCGGTCCAGTCGGTCAGGTAGCGCTCGAACCACGCCACCATGTTGGGGGTGTTCAGGAAGATGTCGCGCACGCCCTGGTTCTGGGCGAAGTCGCGATCGTGGTGCATCGGCCGCCAGTCGCGCGCGGCCAGCGCCCCGAGCACGACGGTGGTGGCGGTCACGGCGACGGAGAGCGGCGGGAGCGCGTCGCCCGGCTTCACTCGATCCGCTGTCAGGGCCGCGAGCTGCGCGGTCACGCGCCGTCCCTCCGGTAGCCGTAACAGTTGTAGCTCTCGGTGCCCACCCACTCGCCACGCTGATTGGTGTACTCGACCTCGATCACCCAGAAGCGGCCGGTGCCGAGCCGGTTGGTCCGCGGCTCCGAGATCGAGCGCAGCGTCTGCCGGCTGCGCAGTCGATCGCCCGGCCGCACCGGCTCGCCGAACGAGAGCTCGTTGTCGGCGATGATCGCCTCCGGCAGCGCGAGCTCGCGCTTCAGCCGGAAGTGCATCTCGAGCGGCAAGCGCTCCTCGCGCCGGCCCGGCGCCCAGTGGTGCGGGCGCAGCCAGACCGAGAGCATGCTCGGCGGCGCGATCGGGCCGCCGCTGATCTCGCGCGCCACCGCGTCGTCCCAGAACAGCGGATTGCCGTTCTCGACCGAGGCCAGGCTCGTCGCGATGTAGCCGCGCTCGATCTCGAACTCGCCCTCGTCCTCGACGAGCGGCACGCCGATCCAGGCGCGCACGTGTTCGGGGATCTCGGAGAGCTCAGCCATCGCGGTATTCCTTCGCGTCGTGCCGCGTCACGCGACCACCCCGTCGCGGCGCAGGCGCTCGATCTCCGCCTCGGCCAGGCCCGCGGCGCGCAGAAGCTCGATCGCTTCGCCGCCGGAATCCGCGCCGAGCGGCCGGCCCGACGGCTCGCGGCTCGCACCGGCCAGGATCGGCGCGAGCTGGCGAAGCGTGCCGCGCTCCGCGTGCACGGCGGATTGGAAGGAGCGGCGCTCGGCGAGGTGCGCGTCGCGAGCCAGCTCGGAAACCGTGTAGACCGGCGAGACGCAGGTGTCGCGCGGCGCGAGCTCCGCGATCCACTCGTCGCGATCGCGGCGCGCGAAGGCCGCGCGGAACGCGGCGCGGATCTCGTCCTGTCGGGCGTCGTCGAGCTGGTGCGCAATCCACGCCTCGAGCGAGAGCGCGCGACACAGGTTCGCGTAGAACGCAGGCTCGATCGCCGCCACCGCCAGGAAGCGGCCGTCGCGCGCCGGGTACACGTCGTAGCACGCGTAGCGCCCGGTCAGGAGGTCGGATCCCGGTCCCGGCTCGTCTCCGGTCGCCAGGTACCCGTCGATGGCGAGCGACATCAGCGAGAGCACGCCGTCGGTGGCCGAGACGTCCAGATGAGCCCCGCGCGACGAGCGCCCGCGCTCGAGAAGCGCGGCCAGGATCGCGATCGCCGCGTGCATCCCACCGCCGGCCGCGTCGGCGACGCTCGCGCCCGGCAGCGCCGGCGCTCCATCCGCGCGGCGGCCCGAGCACGCGAGATACCCGCCGAGCGCCAGATAGTTCAGGTCGTGCCCGGCCCACTGCGCGTAGGGCCCCGTCTGGCCGTAGCCGCTGGTCGAGCAGTAGACGATCCCGGGATTCAGCTCGCGCAGGGCCTCGTAGCCCAGACCCAGCCGTGAGGCGACGCCGGGGCGGAAGCTCTCGATCAGCACGTCCGCGGTTCGCAGCACGCGGAGCAGCGCGTCGCGGCCCGCGGGCTGCTTCAGGTCCACGCGCAGCCACTTCATGCCGCGGCCCGCGCCGTAGCTGTGGAACGGCGGCTGGATCTGCGCCGCGGCCTTCGCCGGCGGCGGAGCGACCTTGATCACCTCCGCGCCGTAGTCGGCGAGGATGCGCGAGCAGCGCGACGCCGGCCCCACGCTCGAGAAGTCCAGCACCTTGTACCCGGAGAGGAGAGGCACCGCCGCCACGGCCCGTTAGAAGTTGCGCGGCAGCCCGAGCTTGCGCCGCGCGATGATGTTCTTCTGGATCTCGGACGCGCCGCCGCCGATCGTCTCGACCACCGTGCAGCGATAGCTGGTGTCGGCGCGGCCGTTCATCGGCGCGTCCGCCTCGCCGACGCGGAGCTGCGCGGCGGGCCCGCCGATGTCGAGCGACGCGTTGGCCACTCGCTGCGAGAGCTGCGTCGCGTAGAGCTTGTACTCCGAGGCCTCGACCGTCGGCGCGGCCCCGCCCTTCATCGACTTCGCGACGAAGCTGAAGCCCAGCACGCGCGCCACCTCGGTCTCGGTCAGGAGCTGCGCGATCCGCGCGCGGATCACCGGGTCCTCGCGCAGCGGGCGGCCGTCGCGCTGCGCGCGCGCGACGTAGTCGCAGAGCAGCTCGACCCGGCCCTGGATCGGCGAGAACGTGAACATGGTGAACCGTTCCAGATCGAGCGCTTCCGAGATGTACTGGAAGCCCCGGTTCAGCTCGCCGACGCGGTAGTCGTCGGGCACGAAGACCGAGTCGAAGAAGACCTGGTTGGTGATCTCGCGCTCGCCGATCGTCGGCATCGCGTGGACCGTGAGGCCCTTCGCGTCCATCGGCAGCAGGAACAGGCTGATTCCGTCGTGCTTGGCCCGGTCGGGATCCGTGCGCGCGCCGACCCAGTACCACTGCGCGAAGTGCGCCGAGGTGGTGAAGATCTTCTGGCCGTCGAGCCGCCAGCCGTCGCCCTCGCGCACCGCCCGGAGCTGCATCGCCGCGGCGTCGGAGCCGGCCTGCGGCTCGCTGTAGCCGATCGCGAACTCGACGTCGTTCTCGAGGATCTTCGGCAGGAACTCGCGCTTCAGCTTCTCGCTGCCGTGCCGGATCAGCGTCTTGCCGATGATCCCGACGCCCTTGCCGATCTGCGGCGCGCCGCGCCGGGCCAGGCACTCGTTCAGCAGGAACTCGAAGATGCCGTCGGCCTCGCGCCCGCCGTACTCGCGCGGCCAGGTCATGCCCAGCCAGCCGCGCTGCCCGAGCTTCTTCATGAACGCCCGGCGCTTCGGCGTGTCGACGAGCTGCGCCATGTTCTCGCGGCTCGGGTCCATGACCTCGGGGTCGTGGTTCTCGTCGAGGAAGCGCTCGACCTCGGCCACGAACGCCTTCTGCTCGGCGGTGAAGTCGAAATCCAAGGCCCGACGTCTCCTCACTCGCGAGTCAGACGCCAACCTACCACAGATCGGAAGCGTTGGACGCGCGTCTAGACGAGCGTCCAGCAGGGGAGCGGCGTCCCCGCCTGGTCGTGGAAGCGCAGCGCGACCCGCCGGCCGATCTCGACCCCCTCCGCCGCGCCGTCGCTGCGAAGCCAGCGGCCGTCGCCGTCGACCAGGTAGCCGATCAGCCGCACGCCGACGTCGAGCTCCACGAGCAGGAGCACGTACGGAACCCGATCCGCGAAGGCCGGCAGCGTGGGCGGACGCATCACGGTCCAGGACGCGACGAAGCCGTCGCCGGAGACCGCCGTCCAGACCGGACCCGGCGTCTGGCAGCTCGAGCAGACCGGCCGCGGCTGCCAGAGCCACGTCCCGCACGACGCGCAGCGCTGGATGCGCAGCTCGCCGCCGCGGCAGCCGTCCCAGAACGGCTGCGTGTCCGCGTCGGGCACCGGGACCGGAAACGCGCGGGAGCGGTCGTCGGCGCCCTGCGTCACCACGGCTCCTTCGAGAACACGATCGCGCCGGTCGGGACCACGTTCCCGCTCGTCACCAGACAGTGACGCACGTTCTCGACCTGCGACGTGGAGCTGCCGCGAACCTGGCGAACGCCTTCGACCAGAAGATTGAAGCCGTGCACGTAGGCCTCGGACAGGCCGCCGCCGCTGGTGTTGTACGGGGGATTGCGGCCCTCGGCCATGTACGCCGGCGCCTCGCCCTCGCCGCAGAAGCCGTACTCCTCGAAGGCCAGCGGGATCTGCGGCGTGAAGGCGTCGTAGAGCTGCACCACGTCGATGTCGCGCGGCGCGAGCCCGGTGTTGCGCCAGAGCTCGGGGGCGACCCAGCGATTCGGCGTCCGGCCCAGCTCCTCGCCGTAGTAGAACGTCATGGCGGTCATTTGCGGGCCCGATCCCATCGCGAAGCCCGTGACGTGGACCGGAACCACGTCGAGGTCGCGCGCCCGCTCCGCGCTGGTGAGCACCATGGCCATCGCGCCGTCGGTCTCCAGGCAGCAGTCGAACAGGCGCAGCGGGTCCGCGATCATGCGCGAGCCCAGGTAGTCGTCCATCGAGAGCGGCTTGCGCATCATCGCCGCGGGATTGCGCTGCGCGTGCTGGCGCTGGGTCACCGCGACGCGGCCGGTCACCTCGGGCGTCCAGCCGTACTTGTGGATCCAGTAGCGCGCGTGGAGCGCCATTCCGTCGACCGGACGCACCAGACCGTACGGGCGCTCGAACTGGTCCTGGCCGGTGGCCTGAAGCTGGCTTGCCCAAGGGCGCCCGCCCGAGCTGCGGTTTCGCGAGCGCCAGACCACCACGACGTCGGCCAGGCCGCTCTCGATCGCGAGCGCCGCGAGGCCCACGGTGGGCGCGCCCGCGCCCCCGCCGTAGTCGATCTCGCCGAACATCTTCAAGTTCGGGACGCCGAGGATCCGCGCCATCTCCATCTCGGTCGTGCTCTCCCACACGTACCGGAACATCCCGTCGACGTCGCGAACGCTGAGCCCGGCGTCCGCGAGCGCGCCCAGGATCGCGAGCGCCCCGCCGTGGCGCTCGGTCGTGCCGATGTTGCGCGAGAACGGCAGCGCGTGGATGCCGACCACCGCCGCCTGGCGGTGCCGCGCGAGGTGCGTGGGGCGAGTCATCGGCCGGGATTCTGGCAGCTCGGGCCGGTCCGGGGAAAGGCGGTCAGGAAATGATCGCGTCGATCAGCCCCCAGCGCCTCGCGGTCGGCGCGTCGATCCGAGCGCCCGAGAGCGCGAGCCACGCCGTGCGCTCGCGGCCGATGCGACGCGGCAGGCTGACCGTTCCGCCCGCGCCGGGAACCAGTCCGAGCGAGAGCTCGGGGAGCTGGAAGAACGCGTCCTCGCGTGCGACCACGCGCGAAGCGAACGCCGGCAGCTCGATGCCCGCGCCGACGCAGGCCCCGTGCAGCTCGGCGCGAACCCTCGCCGCGCAGCGGGCGATGAGCGCCGACGCGCTGCGGCTGCTCCGAACCGCGTGCGCGGTGGCCGGGTCGGGACGCGAGCCGAACTCGTCCAGGTCGCCGCCGCTGCAGAACGACGGCCCGACACCGGAGAGGATCACCTCGGCGATCGACGGGTCGAGCTCGGCGAGCCGCAGCCCCTCGACCAGCGCGTCGCGCATCGCCGCCGAGAAGGCGTTTCGGCGCCGGGGCCGGTTGAGCTGCAGCCGCAGGCGGTCGCCCTCGCGCTGCACGAGCACCGCCGGCTCGCCGTCGTCCTGCGGCGCGGGTCGGACCTCGCGCCCGGCGCGCCAGCGCGCGAACTCCGGACCGCTCTGCAGCATCGAGTAGACCAGCGACTCCGCGATCAGCGCGTGGTGGACGTCGAGCCGCGCACCCAGGCGGAGCAGCTGCACCAGCGCCTGCGCGGCGAGCGGCGCGCGTGCCGCGGTCGCGGCGACCGGCTCGAGCTCCTCGCGCGAGGCCACGACCACGTCGAAGCGCGAGAGCAGGCGTCCGAGCGCGGGATCCGGGCGCGCGCCCGAGAGCGCGAGCGACGGGCACGGCAGTCTCCCGAGCGCCTCGCACGCCGCGTCGATCGCATCCGGCTCGAGCCCGGCCGAGGATCGGTGGAAATCCGCGATCAGGATCGAGTCGCCCGAGAGCGGCGAGTAGAGCTCCATCGCGTCAGGCGACCCCAGCTGCTCGAGCGCTTCGCCGAGCGGCAGGATCACGAGCTCGTCCGCGGAAGCTACGGCGTTCCTCTCGCGAAACGCGCGAGCTCCGCGCGGACCTGGCGCCGCAGCAGCTTTCCCGTCTCGGTGTAGGGAAGCTCCGCGCGGAACTCGATCTGCTCCGGCGTGCGCGACGAGCGCAGGCGCGATCGAACCCACTCCGCGAGCTCCGCCGTTTCCGCGCGCTGGCCCGGCGCGAGCACGACCGCCGCGGCGACCGCCTCGCCCCACTGCTCGCTGGGGATTCCGACCACGGCGCAGTCGGCGACCGCGGGGTGCTGGCGGAGCACGTCCTCGATCTCGCCGGGCGAGAGGTTCTCTCCGCCGCGCACGATCACGTCGTCGATTCGGCCCTCGACGAAGAGGTAGCCGTCGCGGTCCAGCCAGCCGGCGTCGCGAGTCGGGAACCAGCCGTCGGCGTCGAGCCGCGAGCCGTGCCCCAGGTATTCGCCCGAGACCTGCTCGCCGCGCACGAAGACCTCCCCGCGCTCCTCCGGCTCGACGGGAGCTCCGCCCTCGCCACGGACCTGCAGCTCGACGCTGGGAAGCGCGCGCCCGACCGAGCCCAGCCTGCGGCGGATCTTCGCATCGGCGCTGGAAGCGGCCGCACGGTGGTCTTCTGGGTCGAGCACGGTGATCGTCGAGCTGGTCTCGGTGAGCCCGTAGGCGTTGGTGAAGTCGCAGTCGGGCAGCAGCTCCATCGCGCGCGCGATCACCTCCTGCGGCATCCGACCACCGCCGTAGGAGATCGCGCGCAGGTCGGGAAGCTGCGGACTCCCCTCGCGAGCCAGCGCTTCGACGATCCGCACCAGCATGGTCGGGACGACGAAGGCGCTCGTGACGCGCTCCTTGCGCGCGAGCGCGACCCAGGCCTCCGCGCTGAAGCTCGGCAGCTGCACGATTCGCCGGCCCGCGTAGACGGAGCTCGCCATCGCCGCGATTCCGGCCACGTGGTACGGCGGCACACTGACCAGTGTGGCGTCGTCCTCGCCGGCCGAGCCGAACTCGACCGAGCCGAGGATGTACGAGACCAGGTGCTTGTGGCGCAGCACCGCCGCCTTCGGCGCGCCGGTGGTTCCGCTGGTGAAGAGCAGCACCGCCGTCGCGTCCGGGTCCATCTCCCAGTCGCTCTCGCCGGGATCGCCGGCGCGAGCCGAGGAGAGGAACGCGTCGCGCGAGAGCACCCGGCTTCCGTCGAGCTTCGATAGCGCGCCCGCGCGCTCCGGATCGGTCACGAGCTGGCAAGGCGCGACTTCGGCCAGGAGCCGCGACAACTCGCTCCCGGTGAGCCGATAGTTCAGCGGCACGAACGGCACGCCCGCCCACGCGCTCGCGAAAAGCCCCACCGGCAAGGCCAGGCTGCTGGTGTCGAGCAGCGCGAGCCGCTCGCGGCCCGAGCCCCGGACCTCACGCGCGGCCGCGCCGGCGGCACGGAACAGATCTGCGTAGCTGAGCGACGCGCCCTCGTTCCGGAACGCCTCGCGGTCCCCGAATCCGGAGGCCGCCATCTCGAGCAGCATCATCAGATTCATTCGACTAGTCCGACGACGGCAACGCCTTCGCTTCCTTCAGCACCAGCGGCACTCCGGCGACCGAGAGCGAGCCCTCGCCCGGCTTGGTGCAGAGCAGCTCGAGATCGCCGGAGGCGCTCACGTAGCGCTTGCCGAGCGCGGTGCCGCTTCGCGCGTCGGCCGCGATCGCGAGCCCGGACGGCTTCGTCGCTGCCGGGTCCAACATCGGCACGCCACCGCAGCAGATCTCGACCTCGGTCGCGGGCGCCTTCACCAGCATCACCTCGGTCGCGCACACGGCGCTTCTCAGCCGGCTTCCTGTCTTCAACACGGGCATCAGCGCGCTCACCTCACACTCTTGGGCCGATGCCGCGCAGCGTATCATCTCGAGATGACTCGAGCGCGCGCGATCGCCGGTCGGTCCAGATGCTGATCACGCGCGCCGAGGTCGAGGGCGTGGCTCCGCTCGCCGTGCGCCTCGCGAATCGCCGCATCGAGGCGATCGGCCGCGATCTCGCGCCGCTCGCCGGCGAGGACGTGCTCGACGCGGCAGGCGGCGCGCTGCTTCCCGGCCTGCACGACCACCATCTGCACCTCTCCGCGCTCGCCGCCGCCATGGGCTCGGTCCGCTGCGGCCCCCCGCAGGTGAGCGGCGCGGAGCAGCTCGCACTCGCGCTGCGTGGGGCGTCGGGCGGCGACTGGATTCGCGGCGTCGGCTACCACGAGTCGGTCGCCGGCGATCTCGATCGCGATCGGCTCGACGCGCTCGTCGCGGATCGGCCGATCCGAATCCAACACCGCACGGGTTCGGCCTGGCTGCTGAACTCGCGAGGAGTGGAGCGGCTCGGGCTCGACCTGGAGCTCGGGCCGCCCGGCGTCGAACGCGACGCGTCGGGGCGCGCGACGGGGCGGCTGTTCCGGCTCGACGGCTGGCTTCGCGAGCGGCTCCGCGACGGCGGCTGGCCGAGCCTGGCCGACGTGAGCCGGCGACTCGCCTCGCGCGGAGTCACCGGACTCACCGACGCGACCGCGGGCAACTCGGGCGCCGAGCTGCGCGCGTTCGTGCGGGCGTCCGACGCAGGCGAGCTGCTGCAGCGGCTCGTCGTGATGGGCACGCCCGACCTGCCCGACCCCGCGCACGGCTCGGTCGAACGCGGAGCCGTGAAGCTCGTGCTCGACGAGCGCGAGCTGCCGGCCATGGACGAGCTCGCGGCTCGGATCGCGCGCGCGCACGAGGCCGGGCGAGCGGCCGCGATCCACTGCGTCACGCTCGCGGAGCTCGTGCTCGCGGCGGGCGCGCTCCGAGCTTCGGGCGCGCGCGAGGGCGACCGGATCGAGCACGCGTCGGTCTGCCCGCCCGATGCAGCACACCTGCTCGCGGAGCTGCCGGTCGCGGTCGTGACCCAGCCGGGGCTGGTCTGGGAGCGCGGCGACGCCTACCGCGTCGACGTCGAGCCCGACGATCGCCCGTGGCTGTACCGGCTTCGCGGACTGCTGGACGCGGGCGTCCCGCTCGGCGCCGGAACCGACGCGCCCTTCGGCGAGCCCGATCCGTGGCTTGCCATGCAAGCCGCGGTCGATCGGCGCACCCGTTTCGGCGCCGTGCTCGGACCCGACGAGCGGCTCTCGCCGGAGCGGGCGCTCGGCCTGTTCACCTCGTCCGCGACGGCGCCGGGATCGCGACCGCGCCGGGTCGAGCCGGGCGCGCGGGCCGACCTCTGCCTGCTCGAACGGCCGTGGTCGCAGGTGCGGTGCGAGCTCGCGCAATCGAAGGTGGTCGCGACGTTTCGCGACGGCGTCGAGATCTTCCGCGCGACCGCGGAGTCTTGATCCCGCGTCACTTCCCGGTGTTGGACGCGCCCAGGAACGCGGGCCGCTCGCCGCCGCCGTGCAGCTCGAGCGCCGAGCCGGAGACGTAGCCCGCAAGGTTCGAGGCGAGGAACAGGCAGGCGTTGCCGACATCCTCGGGTCGGCCGAGCCGGCCCAGCGGAACGGTGGCGGCGACCGCGGCGATCCCGCGCGCGTCGCCATAGTGCAGATCGGCCTGCTCGGTCTGGATCATGCCGACCGTGATCGCGTTCACGCGGACTCTCGGGGCCCATTCCACCGCGAGCGTCCGGGTCAGGTTCAGCAGGCCCGCCTTGGCCGCGCCGTACGCGGCCGTTCCGGGGGAGGGCCGCACTCCGCTCACGCTCGCGATGTTGATGATCGAGCCGCCCTGCTCCTGCTTCTGCATCACCGCGTTTGCGGCTTGCGCGAAGTGGAGCGGCGCGATCAGGTTCAGGCGGATGATCGCTTCCGAGAAGCGGGGCGAGGCGGTGGCAGCCGCCGCCGGGGGCGAGCCGCCGGCGTTGTTCACCAGCACGTCGATCCGCGCGAAGCGCTGCAGCGCCAGGCCGATCACCGACTCGATCTGCTCGACCTCGCGCACGTCCGCGCGGGCGAAGTGCGCGCGGCGCGAGCCGGCGGCGGGAAGCTCGTCCACGTCGCTTCTGCCGCAGACCAGGACCTCGGCACCCGCTTCGAGAAAACGCCGGGCGATGCCGCGACCGATCCCGCGCGTCCCGCCGGTGACGATCACGACCCGGCCGGTCAGGTCCAGTGGGCCCGCCATGCTCCGCTCCTCAGTCCGCACGTCGATCGCTTCGCGCCTGCCGGGATGGTGCCCTCGATCGATCGCGCGAGTCCAGGCTCAGTTCTCGAGCGCCTCGGCCACGAGCTCGGCCAGGTCCGCCGCGCGGATCCCCCCGGCGGGATCGCGAGCGCGCAGGCCGTCGTCGAACATCTGCAGGCAGAACGGGCAGCCGACCGCGGCAGTCGTGGCGCCGCTGGCCAGCACGTCTTCGATCCGCGTGTGGTTGATGCGGGTCTCCGGCGAGTCGTCCATCCAGGCGTAGCCGCCGCCCGCCCCGCAGCAGCGCGAGCGCGATCCACCCGGCTCGAGCTCGCGCATCGCGCCCGGCCGCGCGAGCGCCGCCACGACGTTTCGCGGCGCGTCGTACACGCCGTTGTGTCGGCCGAGGTAGCACGGATCGTGGTACGTGACGGACTCGAGCTCCCGGCGCAGCGGCAGGCGTCCATCCCGGATCAGCTGCTCGATCAGCACGCTGTGGTGGATCACCTCGTAGTGGCCGTCGAAATCGGGGTACTCGTTGCGCAGCGTGTTGAAGCAGTGCGGGCAGGTGGTGATGATCTTGCGCACGCCGTAGCGCGCGAACGTCTCGATGTTCGTCTTGGCGCAGGTCTGGAAGCCGAGCTCGCTGCCGGTCCGCCGTGCGGGGTCGCCGCTGCACGCCTCCTCCGCTCCGAGCACCGCGAAGTCGACGCCACCAGCCGTGAGCACCTTCGCCGTCGCGCGCGTGACCGCGACGTTGCGGTCGACCATCGCGCCGGTGCAGCCGACCCAGAACAGGTACTCCGCGGTGTCGCCACGGCCGAAGACCTTCAGATCCAGGTCGGCGAACCAGTGCTCGCGATCCCGCCCCGATCCCGCCCAGGGGTGCATCCGCTCGTCCACGCTTCGCAGCATCTGCTGCAGCGGCTCCGGCATCCTCGCCTCGGTCATGACCAGGTGACGGCGCAGATCGACGAGCTTCGGCACGTGCTCGATCAGGACCGGACACTCCTGCTGACAGGCGCCGCAGGTACGGCAGCCCCAGACCTCGGCCTCGAGCACGGCGGGAAGCGGCGCGCCGTCGCGGCCGTCGCCGACGAGCGGGCGCGTGCCAGGCTGGCTCAGATGGTCCTTCAGGTCGCGGATCAGCTTGCGGGGGCTCAGCGCCACGCCGCTCTGGTGCGCCGGGCAGACGGATTCGCAGCGACCGCAGTTCGTGCAGGCGTCCAGATCGAGCAGATCCTTCCAGGTGAAGGCGCCGATGCGCCCGACGCCGAGCTCGGCGACGGATTCCGGATCCGCGTCGAGCGCGGCCTCGATGTCGAAGTGCGCGAGCTTTCCCGAGGGAGCCAGATTGCGCGTGAAGACGTTCGCGAGGCCGTAGGCGATGTGCTCGAGCTTTCCGTACGCCACGTAGCCGATGAAGCCGAACGCGGTCAGCGCGTGCACCCACCAGAGCGCGCGGTGCAGGAGCAGGAGCGAGGTGTCCGAGAGCGGCCGAAGCAGCAGCGCGACCGCGTAGCCGCCGGGCGACCAGATCGCGAGACCTGGCTGCGACTCGAGCTCGGTCACCGCGATCCGCGCGCCTTCGATCGCGAAGCCCTGCGCGAAAACGAGCCCGAGCAGCGCGAGCGCCAGCCAGTCGTCGAAGACCGTGTGCAGGTGCGCGGGGCGCAGGAACGCGCGCCGCCAGACCGCCATCCCGACGCCGATCAGTCCCGCGATCCCGAACAGGTCGGCGAAGAGCGAATAGCCCAGATAGAAGCGTCCCTCGAGGAAGTGCACCCCGCTCCAGTCCTGGAGCGAGATCAGCGATGTGGCGATCAGCTCGGCGCAGAATCCGTAGAGGATCAGCAGATGCGCGCCGCCCGCGAGCGGATCGCGCAGCTGCCGCCGTCCGCCGAACACCTCGACGAGGAGCCCGCGAAGCCGCAGCAGCGGCCGGTCGAAGCGGGCCTGCGGCCGGCCGCTCCGCCACAGCGCGTACCGCCGAGCGACCCCGCGCGCGAAGAGCAGCAGCGCGAGCAGCGCGAACGGATAGATCAGCGCCTCGCCGACGACGTTCCAGTAGATCTCACGGGTGGGCAACGCGGCTCCGTTCCGCCCGCCGCTCGAGCGCGGCGCACGAATTGGTTGACTTCGACTGACTCATGAGTAAGCTAGCCCCGTGAGGGTACGGGATCCGGCCGGCGGCGACGAGTCCGGAATTGGCGCGAGCAGATGGCGATCGCGCTAGCGGAGTCGTTCGAGGTCGCGGCCGCGCTCGAAGACGTCTGGCGCTTCATGCTGGACCCCCGCTCGGTCGCGGCTTGTCTGCCGGGGGCCACGATGGAAGAGGCCCTCGACGACCGCACGTTCCGCGGCAGCGTGAAGCTCCGCGTCGGCGCGATCACCGCGAGCTACCGCGGCCAGGTGCGGCTGGTTCGCGTCGACGAGAGCGCGCGCGAGGTCGAGATGCTCGCCGAGGGACGCGAGCCGGGCGGCGGATCCGCGCTCGGCACGGTCTCGAGCCGGCTGCGCGCGCGTCCCGGCGGCGGGACCGAGGTGCAGACCGAGGCCAGCATCGATCTCTCCGGCCGGATCGTGCAGCTCGGCCGCGGAATGATCGAGGGCGTGGCGCGGCAGCTCTTCGCGGAGTTCGCCGCGCGCGTGCGCGCGCAGCTCGAGGCGGCGGCGCCGCCGCCGCGAGAGGAAACCCTGCGCGTCCTGCCGCTGCTGCTTCGCACGGCATGGCAGCGGATCGCCGCGCTGTTCCGAGCGCTGCTGGGTAGAACGGGCGCCTGAGCGAAGCGACGAAGCGTAGAATTCGAAACGAGACAGGAGTTCCGGATGCCTCGGTATCTCGTGGCCTGCGACGCCGGCGGCACGATGACCGACGTGATCGTCGTCGACGAGACGGGGCGCTGCGTGATCGGCAAGGCCCCGACGACCCCGCACGACGAGAGCATCGGCTTCATGGAGTCGCTCGACGAGGCGCTGGGCTATCTCGGCCTCGACCTGGCCCGCGACGGCGCCGGCTTCGCCGCCGACGTCGAGACCGCGATCTACACCGGCACCTCGATGTTGAACGCGCTGATCAATCTGTCCGGACTCGAGACCGGCCTGATCGTGACGCGCGGCTTCGAGGATCTGATCGTCCAAGGTCGCGGCTCGCAGAGCTTCATCGGCTACCACTGGCCCGAGATCACGCACATGCAGTACCGCAAGCACCGCGAGCCGCTGGTGCCGCGGCGGCTGACGCGCGGGGTGACGGAGCGCATCGACCTGTTCGGGAAGCCGGTCATCCCGCTCTACGAGCACGAGGTCGAGCGCGGCGTGGCGGAGCTGCTCGACCTCGGGATCGAGTCGCTGGCGATCGTCTTCCTGTTCTCCTTCACCAATCCCGCGCACGAGCAGCGGGCGGCCGAGATCGCGCGCCGCGTGATGCGCGAGCGCGGCCGGGAGATTCCGCTGGCCGTCTCGAGCGACGTCGCGCCCACCGCGCGCGAGATCTCGCGCGCCAACTCCACCGTGATCCAGGCCTACGCGACCGCGCCGGCGCGCGAGCAGCTCTTCGGCGTCGAGCGAAAGCTCCAGGCGCTCGGCTACCGCCGTTCGCTCAAGACGGTGCTCTCCTACGGGGGCATCACGAACATCCGCTATCCGCGCCTCTTCGAGACCGTCATGTCGGGCCCGGTCGGCGGCCTGATGGGCGCGAGCTATCTCGCGAACACGATCGGCGTCTCCGACGTCGTCTGCTCCGACGTCGGCGGAACGAGCTTCGACGCGGCGGCGATCAGCGCGGGAATGCTGCCGATCGACCGCCAGCCGCCGTTCCAGCAGATGTACGTGAACGTGCCGATGCTCGACATCCGCTCGATCGGCGCGGGCACCGGAACGTACATCCGGCTCGATCCACAGACGCGCCGGATCAAGCTCGGGCCCGATAGCGCCGGGGGAATGCCGGGGCCGGTCTTCCAGGACACGGGAAACGAGATCCCGACGGTGAACGATTGCAACCTGCTGCTCGGGATCCTGAATCCGGACTACTACCTCGGCGGTCGCGTGAAGGTGTACCCGAAGAAGTCGCTCGAGAGCTTCGAGCGCCACGTGGCAAAGCCGCTCGGTCTGGACCCGTACGTCGCCGCCGAGCAGTGCCTGCACCTGATCAACGTGACCATGCACGAGCACCTGGTGCGCAGCCTGATGGTCGGCCGCGACGTGCGCGACTACACGCTGCTCGGCTACGGCGGCGGCGGCCCGCTGCATCTGCTCGGCTACGCGGGGGACACGCCCTGGAAGGCGATCTGCACCGTGCCGCACGCGGGGGCGTTCTCGGCCTGGGGAGGCGCGTGCATGGACTACGCCCACCGCCGCCACCGAAGTGTGTCGGGCGTGATCCCGCCAGGCGCCGACGATGCGGCGCTGATGCGCGCGGCGGCGCCGGTCGGCGCGGCGTGGGACTCGCTGGCGGCCGAGCTCTTCGAGGAGCTGCTCGCCGAGGGCTTCGGGCGCGAGCAGATCTCGCTGCGGCGGATCGCCTACCTGCGCTACTTCGGCCTGCTCGAGGACGTCGAGGTCGAGTCGCCGGTCCCGCGCCTGGCCGACGCGTCGGACGTGCGCAAGCTCCTCTCGCGCTTCGAGGAGACCTTCGCGCGCATGTTCACGCTCGCGGGCCGGCCCGCCTCGCCCACCTACCAGATCAGCGAGGTCAGCGTGATCGCGCAGGTCGACACCGTGAAGCCGCGGCTCGTCCTGCACGAGCTCGAGGCGGCCGAGCCGCGGCGGCAGGCGAGCAAGGGATCGCGGCAGGTCTTCGAGAAGGGTCGCTGGCAGCAGGCAGAGATCTACGAGATGAGCGAGCTGCGCGCCGGCAACCGGCTCGACGGTCTGGCGGTGATCGAGGCGCCTAACACCACCCTGTTCGTGCCGTCCGACTGGAGCCTGCGGATCGACGAGCGAGAAATCTATTGGCTGTCGCGAAAGGATCCGCGCCGATGAACGCGAGCGTCCCGAATCCCGAGCGACCGGTCCATGGACGGCTGGTCGAGAACGACCGGCTGCTGAAGGAGACCGGGCACCTGTTCGGCCTGCGCGAGCTGCGCCGCAAGCAGGAGAACCCGGGCAGCTACGAGGCGATCTGGCAGATCCTGCAGAACATCTGCAACACCGGCTGGACCGTCGGCTGCAAGGTCTCGTCGTCGCCGATCGCGACCGAGGGCGGCGACGCGCTCTGGGCGCTGCACCTGCCCACCGGCGAGGCCGTCTGCACCTCGCGCGGAATCACCGCGCACCCGGGACTGCTCGCGCTCTTCGTGCGCTCGCTGATCGAGCTCGGCTACGAGGAGGACCCCGGCATCGCCGCGGGCGACGTGTTCGAGAACAACGATCCGCACTACGGCGGCATCCATCCGGTCGACTTCGACACCGCGATCCCGATCTTCCACCGCGGCGAGCTGGTCGCCTGGGCCTCGGCGGTGAGCCACGCCAACGACGCGGGCTACATCGTGCCCGGCTCGATCGGCTTCATGAATCCGAGCGTCTTCGGCGACGGCGTTCCCGTCACGATGGAGAAGATCGGCGCGAAGGACCGCTTCTACCCCTGGTACGAGATGCGCATCCGCTCGCGCGTGCGCACGCCCGACTGGGTGATGGGCGACGCGCGCGGCCGGCTCGCCGGCTGCATCACGATCCGCGAGCGCGTGCTCGAGGTGATCGAGAAGTACGGCCGCGACTATTTCCGGGACGTGATCCAGGAGTACGTCGAGGACAGCCGCCGCTACGCGGTGATGCGCGTGAAGACACAGGCGATCCCGGGCCGGCTGCGCAAGTCGAACTTCAAGGACCTCGCGATGGCGGGCAAGCGCGTGCTGCTGCCGGAGCAGGACGTCGACTGTCTGTTCAATCTTCCGCTCGAGCTCGAGATCGACGCGGAAGCGAGGCTGCGCTTGTCGCTGCAGGGCGCGAGCGGCTGGGTGCCGTTCGGCGAGAACATCACGCCGACGGCGCTCGTCTCGGCGCTTCTGAACGGCTACTCGCACGTGGTCGGCTTCGACATGTTCAACTCCGGGCCGATGGCCGCGTGGACGCTCGACACCCCGCCCGAGGGCTCGTGGGCGAATCCGTTCCCGGCCAACTACTTCGCGTCGTCGGGCGTGGCGTGGGCGCCCGCGGTGATGTGGATGAGCTCGCTGTACGAGGCGTTCGGGCGGCTCTACTACATGCGCGGCTACGTCGAGGAGGTCGCCGCCGGCGCCGCCACGACCATGACGGCCGAGTTCGTCGGCACCGACCAGTACGGCAATTTCTCGGCCGCGCTCGCGCTCGATCAGGCGAGCAACGGCTCGCCCGCCCGCGGCATGGCCGACGGCGAGAACAGCGCCTGGTGCATCTACACGCCGAACGGGGACTTCGGAAACGCCGAGTTCGGCGAGTCCTATCAGCCGGTGCTCTACCTGGGGCGGAACGTCGAGCCCGACTCCGGCGGCTACGGGAAGTTCCGCGGCGGGCTCGGCCACACGGCGGTCTGGATGATCATGAACACGCCGGGCATCAGCTACCAGTGCGGCTGCGCGGGAATCCGCAGCAAGATCGTCGCGAACCACGGGATGTTCGGCGCCTACCCCGCCGCGCCGGACCGGCCGAGCTACGCGAGCGGCACGAACCTGAAGGAGCGCATCGACGCGCGCCTGCCGCTGGTGCACGAGCGCGGCGATCCGGAGGCACCCGATCTCGCCGTGCACCTGCGCGCGACGACGCTGGAGCCCGACCTCGTGGCGCCCTTCGTCACCCCGGAGCCGCTGCACGAGTACGACGTGGTCGTGCACCCGATCTCGGGAGCGCAGGCGCAGGGCGATCCGCTCGAGCGCGATCCGGAGCACGTGCGCGCGGACCTGTCGAAGGGCTGGACGCGCGAGTGGGTCGCGCGACAGGTCCACGGCGTGATCGCGGCGCAGGATCCCGCGAGCGGCGAGTGGACGGTCGACCTGGAGGCGACCGCGGCGCGCCGCGACGAGATCCGCCGCGAGCGGCTGCGCCGCGGCGTGCCGTTTCGCGACTGGTGGAGCGCGGAGCGCCGCAAGATCCAGGCCTCCGAGGGCATGCACCCCGCGGTGCTGCAGATGTGGCGCACGTCGCTCGCGGCATCGCCCGGCTACGCCGCCGAGCTGCGCGGTTTCTGGCAGCTCCCCGAAGACTTCGAGTTCTAGCGCGGAGGCCCCTTGGCGTCGTACGAGAGCGAAGAGATCGAGAGACTGATCGACGGAAAGCTTCCGTGGTCGCGCGTGCAGGAGATCATGCGCGAGGCGAAGGATCCGGACCGCTTCGACAAGTGGATCGCGGTGCTGCAGAGCCGGGTGCCGTGGAGCGAGCGGATCCTGCTGCCGCTCACGCCCTGTCTCTCGATCGTGCAGAAGCAGGCGGAGCGCGTGGTGAAGTGCCGCTGCGGGCACGAGTTCGGCGACTACCGCGTGAACTGGAAGCTCGCGGCGCTGATCCACGTGCGCGAGACGCGCGAGCAGCTGCGCGAGGTCTACCGCGGCCGCGAGCAGCCGGACCCGGCCTGGATCCAGATCCGCGAATACACCTGCCCCGGCTGCGGCGCGCAGCTCGAGGTCGAGGCGGTGCCGCGCGGCTGCCCGCCCGACTTCGAATTCCTGCCCGACCTGGACACGTTCTACGAGACCTGGCTCGGGCGAAGGCTCCCCGACCGCAAGGCGAACCAGGACCGGACGCTCGAGGTGGTGCGCGGCTGGTCCGCGGGTGAAAAGCGATGAGCTCCGCTCTCGACGGGCTGGTCGTGATCGACCTCGCGACGGAGTTCTGGTCCTCGCTCGGCGTCGCGATGCTCGGCGACTTCGGCGCCGACGTGATCCGCGTCGAGACCCGACGCACTCCGCTCGCGCCCGCTCCCGATCCCGAGGAGCGCGCCGCCTGGAGCTACCGCGAGGAGCTCGCCAACCGCAACAAGCGCAGCGTCGCGCTCGACCTCGGCCAGCGCGAGGGCGGCGAGATCCTGCGCGAGCTCGTCGGCCGCGCCGACGTCCTCGTCTGCGACTGGCCGACGAACGAGGCCCACGCGGCCGGTTTGGACTACGACAGCCTGGCGCGGACGAATCCCGGGCTGATCTACCTGCGCGCGAGCGGATTCGGCCCGAACGGGCCCGACCGGGAGCTGCCCGCGCTCGACGAGCTCGCGGCCGCGCGCACCGGCATGATGCCGATCCTGCCGCAGCCCGGAGAGCCGCCGGTCTACACCGGAAGCGGACAGATCTACACCACGGTGATGCTGGCCTTCGGGGTGCTCGCCGCGCTCGAGCACCGCGAGCGGAGCTGCGAGGGACAGCTCGTGGACGTCTCCCTCTTCGCCGGGAACATGTACGGCGCGGCGCTCGACCTGCAGGCGTACCTGGCGATGGGAGGAGAGCGCCTGCTCCAGCCCGTGGCGCGGCGCGACTCGGGCAACCCGATGAGCGGCAGCGGCATGCTCTACGCGACACGGGACGGCCGCTGGCTGACGCTGACCATGCCCGACACCGATCGGTGGTGGCCGGGGCTGGCCGCGGCGGTCGGGATCGATCCGGCGGACCCGCGCTTCGACAGCCACGAGAAGCGCTGCGAGCAGAACCGTCTGGAGCTGATCGACAGGCTCGAGCAGGCGTTCCTGCGCCACGACGGCGAACACTGGCGGCGCGTCTTCGCGGAGCGCCAGCTCTCGGCCGACGTGATCGAGGACTACGAGTTCCCGGCGGGCGACGCCCAGGCCGAGCTGAACCGCTACGTGCTCTCGCTGGACCATCCGAGCCTCGGCCGGGTCCAGACGTTGGGATTTCCGATCTTCATGAGCGAGACGCCGGCGGTCCTCGAGCGCCTCGCGCCGTGCGCGGGCCAGCACGGCGCGCAGATCCTGCGCGAGCGCCTCGGCTACACCGAGGAGCGTATCCACGCGCTCGCCGAGCGCGGGATCCTGGGCTAGCCGATGGCTGGAGCGCTGGACGGGATTCGCGTCGTCGACCTCACGGTCTGGTTCCAGGGACCGGTCGCCGCGCAGCACCTCGCCGACTTCGGCGCCGAGGTGATCAAGGTCGAGCGCCCGCAGGGTGGCGATCAGGGCCGCGGGGTGCGCAGCATCAAGGCGCTGCCGGTCGGCGACTGGAACCAGTACTTCCTGGTGATCAACCGCAACAAGAAGGGGCTCGCGCTCGATCTGAAGAAGCCCGAGGCGCGCGAGATCCTGTACCGGCTGGTCGAGAAGTCGGACGTCTTCCTCACCAACCTGGGCGCGGAGAATCTCGAGCGCTGGGAGCTCTCGTACGAGAAGCTCCGCTCGATCAACCCGCGGCTGATCTACGCGACGAACAGCGGCTACGGCCCGTTCGGCGGCATCGACAAGCCGTCCTTCGACATGACGGTGCAGGCGCTGACCGGGCTCATGGCCCGGCTCGGCGAGCCCGGCGCGCCGCCGATCTACCTGGGCATGGGCTCCGGGGACTCGATCGGCGGTCTGCTGGCCGCGTTGGGAATCCTGCTCGCGCTGCGGCACCGCCGGCGCACCGGTCGGGGGCAGCGGATCGACGCGTCGCTCTACGGCGCGCAGCTCTTCCTCGCCGCACCGAGCCTTGCGGCGTTCCTGGCCACGCGAAGCCCGCGCCACTCGCGGCAGGTCTCGCGAAAGGACGTCCGCAACCCGCTCTGGAATCGCTACCCGACCCGCGACGGCTGGATCTTCCTGTGCATGCCCGAGGGCGACACGAGCTGGCGGCGGGTGCGCGAAGCGCTCGACGATCCGCAGCTCGCCAGCGACCCGCGCTTCGAGAGCCCGGCGCTCCGCCGCGAGCACGCGATCGCGCTGGTCGAGTCACTCGACGCGTCGCTCTCGCGGCGCACGTCGGCGGAGTGGATGGAGCGCTTCCGCCCGCTCGGGATCGTCGCGAGCCCGATCGGGAACCTGCGCGACGCGGCCACCGACCCGCAGGCCTGGGCGAACGACTACTTCGTCGAGACCTTCTGCGAGGAGGTGCAGCGGAAGGTCCAGGTGCGCGGCCTGCCGGTCGGTCTGTCGAAGTCCCCGGGCTCGGTCCGCACGCTCGGCCCGGAGCTCGGGCAGGACACCGAGCTGATCCTGACCGAGACGCTCGGCTACGACTGGGACGAGGTCGAGGCGTTCAAGGCGAAGGGGGCCATACCCTGAGCGGTGTAGCCAAAGGCCCGCTCGACGGGATTCGCGTGCTGGACCTGGCCACGATGCTGGCCGGACCGTACGGCGCCACCCTGCTCGGCGACCTCGGCGCGGACGTGATCAAGGTCGAGTCGCACTTCGGCGACGACAGCCGGCACCTGGGCCCGGAGCGCGACGGCGAGCGGACCGCGTTCCTGGGCCTGAACCGCAACAAGCGCGGCATCGTTCTCGACCTGCAGCGCGAGAGCGCCCGCAGCGCCTTCGCGCGCCTGCTCGGAACGACCGACATCCTGATCACCAACGTGCGCGAGCCCGCGCTCTCGCGGCTCGAGCTCGGCTACGAGCAGGTGTGCCGCCACCGGCCCGACATCATCTGGATCGGGGTGACCGCGTTCGGCGCGGACGGCCCCTACGCGGGCCGGCCCGGAATCGACTTCCTCGCGCAGGGGTTCGCGGGGCTTCTGGCGCTGAACGGCGAACCCGACGGCGATCCCGTGCGCGTGACCGTGCCGCTCGTCGACGTGATGACGTCGCTCCTGGTCTCGACCTCCGCGCTGGCCGCGCTGCACGCGCGAAGCTCGAGCGGACGCGGGCAACGCATCGACCTCTCGCTCCTCGACGCGCTGGTCCACGCGCAGACGAGCGCGATCGGCGGCTACCTCGTGGCCGGAGAGGTCGCGCCGCGAACCGGAAACCGCAGCCAGTACTTCGCGCCCTCCGGGATCTACCCCTGCAGCGACGGCGGCAGCGTCGTGATCACCTGCCCTTCGGAGAAGTTCTTCCGCAAGCTCTGCGCCTCGCTCGACGTGGGCTGGGCGGACGATCCGCGCTTCCGGACCATCGAGCGCAGGCTCGCGCACGCGGACGAGCTCGACGATCTGCTTCGCGAGTGCTGCGCAGCCATGCCCCGCGAGCGGCTCATGGCGAAGCTGGTCGCCGGTGACGTGTTGACGGCGCCGGTGAACGAGCTGCCCGACGTGGTGCGCGATCCGCAGATCCGCCACAACGGAATGATCGCGAGCGTCGAGCACGCGCGGCTCGGTCCGATCTCGCTCACCGGCACGCCGCTGCACCTGCACGGAACGCCGGCCTCGGTGCGGCGCGCGCCCCCGGTGCACGGCCAGCACACCAGCGAGCTGCTCGGCGAGCTGGGCTATTCGGCCGACGAGATCGCCTCGCTGGTGCGCGACGGAGCGGCCGGGGTGGCTGCGCCATGAGCGCGAAGCCTGCACTCACTCCTCGGGCGCGTTCTCGTCGTACTCCTCGCTCAGCCGGCGGCGAAGCGCGCTCTCGCGCTCGCGCAGGCTCCAGAATCGAGGCGTGCGCCGCTGCGAGAACGCGGCACCCCCCTCTTTCCCTTCGGGCTGGTCGAAGAAATCCGGATAGAGCTGGCTCGAGATCACACCCATCTCCGCATAGCCGTCCATCTGCTGGTCGAACGCCGCCTTCAGCACCTCGAGGCAGCCGGGGCTGGCCAGAAGCAGCTCCTCACACCAGGCGTCGACCTCGGCGTCCAGCCGCGCGCGCGGAACGACGCGGTTCACCAGCCCCATCTGCAGCGCCTCGTGCGCGGTGTAGCGGCGGCAGAGCATCCACATCTCACGCGCGCGCTTGGCGCCGACGACGTTCACCAGATACGGGACGAAGAAGCCGTCGGCCGGGCTCGACACGCGCGGTCCGGCCTGTCCGAAGATCGCGTCGTCGGCGGCGATCGTGAAATCGCAGCAGTAGGCCATGTGATTGTGACCACCGAGGCAATAGCCCTGCACCGCGGCGATCACCGGCTTTCGCGAGAGCCGGATCAGGCGGTTGTGCGGGTAGCGGTTGTAGAACGCCTCGCGCAGGCCCCAGCGCTCCCACTCGACGTCGCCCCCGGTGCCGAAGTGGTCGCCGCTGCCCGCGACGATCAGCGCCCCGATCGAGGCGTCGTGGTTGGCGTCGTAGAAGGCGCGGAACATCTCGTCGACGGTGTGCAGCGTCATCACGTTGAACTTGCCCGGCTTGGCTATCGTGACGCGAGCCACGCCGCCGCGGAGCTCGGAGTGGACCCGTTTCTCGTAGCGGATCTCGTCGAACTCGAGCCCGTCCCCTTCGACTCGGGTCCAGTCACTCCAACTCACTTCGTGCACCTCCCGCCTGATTGGCTGACTAGAGTGACCCGATCACCCGCCCCGCGTTCCGGAGCAGATCGATGAGAGCGCGGCCGTCGAGTCTGCGCATCCCCGGCGGGAGCGATTCCTCCAGACCCAGAAGCGTGGTCCACACCGGGCACGCGTACAGCTCCACGCCCGCGCGCTCCGCGCGCGAGAACAGCCCCTTCGCATCGAGCTGGCGGCCCGCGCCGCGCCCGAGCAGCGGCAGCCCCTGCGCCGCGGCCCGATCCGCGATGCCGAGCCGGATCGTCGGCCCCGAGAGCTCGCGGGGCCAGCCGAAGCTGCCCCGCGCCGCGGCCTCGAGCGCTTCCTGCGTGAGCAGCACGGCCACCGTCCGTCCCGCCTCGCGCGCCTGCAGCGCGGTGAGCAGCGCGCCGGCCAGTGAGCTCGCGAGCGCATCACGGATGATCAGCAGCAGATCCATCGCTCCTCCCGCCTCCCGCGCTGCGACGCCGCACGAGAAGAGCGCGAACCGGGGGATTTCGTCAAGCGATTCACGCGCCGGTGACCTTCGAGTAGAATCGCATCCGGCACTGTCTCGACGAGGCTGCGCATGAAACCGGTCCCGTTCCGCTACGTCGCCGCGTCGAGCGCCGAAGAGGCGGTCGCTCGGCTCGCGGAGCACGGCGACGACGCGATGATCCTCGCGGGCGGGCAGAGCCTGCTGCCGCTGCTGAATTTGCGGCTGGCGCGGCCGAGCGTTCTGGTCGACGTGTCGCGAATCGCCGAGCTCGATTACGTCGTGGAGTCGGACGGCGCGCTCGAGATCGGCGCGGTGACCCGCAAGCGGACCGTGGAGCACTCGCCGCTGGTGCGCGAGCGCCACCCGCTCCTGCACACGGCGACCGGTCTGATCGGCCACGCGCCGATCCGCAGCCGCGGGACGGTCGGCGGATCGCTGGTACAGGCGGACCCCGCGGCCGAGTACCCCGCGCTCGCGGTCGCGCTCGGGGCGACCCTTCGCGTCCGCGGCGCGGGCACGACGCGGACGATCGTCGCGGACGACTTCTTCCAGGGGTTTCTCGCGACCGCGCTCGAGCCCGGCGAGATTCTGGCCGCGGTGCGCTGGCCGCTGCTGCCGTCGCGAAGCGGCTGGTCGTGTCTCGAGTTCGCCCGCAGGCCCGGTGACTTCGCGCTGGCCGGCGTGGTGGCGAGCGTCTCGCTCGACGACACGGGCCGTTACTGCGACGCCCGGTTGGTCCCCTTCGGCGTGGGCCCGCGGCCCGTGCGAGCGCGGGCGGCTGAAGCCGCGCTCGCAGGCGAGCGGCCGGGCGAATCCCTGCACCTGCGCGCGGCGGAGCGGGTCGCCGCGGAGCTCGGGCCGCCGCAGTCGGATGCGCACGCCTCCTCGGAGTACCGCGCGCATCTCACGCGCGTTCTGGTGCAGCGCGCGCTCGCCGAGGCGGCCGCGCGAGCCACGAGCTCCCGGGGGCGCGCGCCCGGTGTCTGAGACATTCACCATCCGGCTTTCCGTGAACGGATGCGAGCTCGAGGGGCGCGCGGAGGCCCGCACCTCTCTCGCCGATTTCCTGCGCCACGAGCTCGGACTCACCGGCACGCACGTCGGCTGCGAGCACGGAGTCTGCGGCGCCTGCACGATCCTGCTCGACGGCGCTCCGGCCCGCTCGTGTCTCACGCTCGCGGTGCAGGCGAGCGGCGCGAGAGTGGAGACCGTCGAGGGCCTCGCGGTCGACGGGGAGCTTCATCCGATCCAGCGCGCCTTTCTGGAGGAGCGCGGTCTGCAGTGCGGCTTCTGCACGCCCGGCTTCCTGGTCAGCACGCTCGAGCTGCTGCGGCGCAATCGCGAGCCCAGCGACGACGAGATCAGGGACGCGCTCGGCGGTCAGATCTGCCGCTGCACGGGCTACCAGTCGATCCTGGCCTCGGTGAGGCGCGCGGCGGAGAAGCTGCGCGAGACGGACGGGGGCTGAGCCGTGGCGGAGGGTCGCTTCGTCGGTCGATCGGTCCATCGCGTCGAGGACCCCAAGCTGCTCACCGGAAGCACCCGCTTCATCGACGACCTCGCGCTTCCGGGCATGCTGCACTGCGCGATCCTGCGCAGCCCCCACGCGCACGCGCGCGTCCTGTCCGTCGATACGAGCGAAGCGCTGTCGCTTCCCGGAGTCGCCGCCGTGGTGAGCGGCGAGGATGCGCTGCGCTGGACCGAGCGCGCGCTGACGGTGCCCGCAGGCTGGGGAACGCACTGCCTGGCCACCGACCGCGTTCGCTTCGCGGGCGAAAA